>USFX01000089.1 GCA_900553965.1 uncultured Prevotella sp. | reverse complement strand
AAAAGCGGGCCCGTGACAGGGGTGGCGAGGGCCGGGAGGGCCCCTTTGGTCGAGCTGTTAAACATTTGTTAACTAAATATAGCCGTCTCATGGCCGTTTTTCGGCGAAAAATCTGCCGCGCGGGCCATGTTTTTGCGGGAGCCGGGATTTTGAGTGATATTACGCTAATGTTTTCACAGGACGTATATGAGACGGTTGTCTCCTGGCTGCGAAGCTGATGAGCTTGCGAATAAAAGTGGGGCGTTACAAAATTGAATATAAAAGTGTCTATCATGGGGTATTATGGGGGATAGGTGCATTATGGAGGTATTATGGGACGCCCCGAAGAGGACCCTGTGACTGGTCACACCTTTTTGTAATCACGAGTGTTCGGAAGATAACACCCTCTACAGCGTTCTTGTTATTTTCCGAACACTCATGATTTGCAAACCCTCTACGGTGTTCTTGTTATCTTCCGAACATCCATGATTATAAATCTACTACAGCATGCGATTATTTTCCGAACGCTCGCGATTTGCAATCCGCATCTTCTTATTTCCATCGCCTTTATTTCCTTGCTTTGAAAAAAAACGGCAGCATATTGCCTTATATCAAAAATAATTCGTAACTTTGCACCCCGAAATGTGTAGTTTAGAGCCATTTAAGATAGATTTGAAAGGACTGGAGGACGGTCTCACGAGGCTCAACCTCAGTCTTGACGACACTTTCTTTGCAGCCATTGAGGCTGAGGAAGTGAGGCAGGGACACGCTGACGTGGAGCTGACGATACAGCGGACGGCAGAGCGCTACTTCGAACTGCACTTTCACATCACCGGCGAAGTGACGGTCCAGTGCGACCGCTGTCTCGACGACATGCCTCAGGCAGTTGACGCCGAGCACACGCTGGCGGTGAAGTTCGGCGAGGAATATTCAGAAGATGATGACCTCGTGACCGTGGCCGAGGACGACGGCGTTTTGGACACGGCATGGTTCATATACGAAATCATCGTTCTCAACATACCCATCAAGCACGTGCATGCACCTGGAAAATGTAACCGTGTGATGATAGAGATGCTCGAAGAGCATTCAGCTGCCCGAAGCAGTGATGGGGTGGAGGGACATGAAATAGACCCGCGATGGAGCGGGCTGCTCAAGCTTAAGGATTTAAAAGAATAAAAACAAAAAAGAATTATGGCACATCCTAAAAGAAGACAGTCGAAGACTCGTACACTCAAAAGAAGAACCCATGACAAGGCTGTAGCACCTACACTGGCAGTATGCCCCAACTGTGGCGCCTACTATGTTTATCATACAGTATGCCCCACCTGCGGTTACTACAGAGGCAAGGTCGCTATCGTTAAGGAAGAAGTAGCAGAATAAGAATGGAGAAAATCAACGCGATAATCACCGGTGTAGGCGGTTACGTTCCCGACTACGTTCTCAACAACGAGGAACTGTCGAGAATGGTGGACACCAACGACGAGTGGATTATGACGCGTGTCGGCATCAAGGAGCGACGCATCCTCGCCGAGGAGGGCCTCGGCACGTCATACATGGCGCGCAAGGCGGCCAAGCAGCTGCTCCGCAAGACTGGCGTCGACCCCGACACCATAGATGCCCTCATCGTGACCACGTCGACGGCAGACTATAAGTTCCCGTCGACGGCGTCTATCGTTCTTGGCAAGCTCGGACTGAAGAATGCCTACGCGTTTGACATGTGGGCCGCCTGCTGCGGATTTCTCTACACTCTTGACACGGCCGCCTCGATGATTCAGAGCGGACGCTACAAGAAGATAATCGTCATCGGAGCCGACAAAATGTCGTCCGTTGTCGACTATAAGGACCGTAGCACCTGCGCGCTCTTCGGTGACGGAGCAGCCGCAGTCCTGGTGGAAGGCACGACGGAAGACGTCGGCCTCATGGACTCCCATTTCCGCACCGACGGTCAGGGACTGCCCTTCCTCCATCTGAAGGCCGGAGGCTCCGTATGTCCGCCGTCCCACTTCACGGTCGACCACCGTCTCCACTACCTCTATCAGGAGGGACGCACGGTGTTCCGCTATGCCGTGAAGAGCATGAGCGACGACTGCGCACTCATCGCCGAACGCAACAATCTCAATAAGGACAACATCGCATACGTTGTGCCCCATCAGGCAAACATGCGCATCATCGAGGCCGTGGCCAAACGGTTGGAACTCCCGATGGACCATGTGATGGTCAACATCGAGCACTACGGAAACACCAGTGCCGCCACCATCCCGCTGGCCCTCTGGGACAACGAGAGCAAGCTGAAGAAAGGCGACAACCTCATATTCACCGCTTTCGGTGCCGGATTCGTCCACGGCGCGTCATACTATAAGTGGGCATACGACGGTTCGGCTGCAGCGGCTCCGGTGAAATAAAGGTCAGACAAAATCAAAAGTCCATATACAAAGAAACGCATCCTAACTCAGATTAAGGTGCGTTTTTTTGTCTGGACAAACCAAAGAAACAGATATATATGCACAAGGCAGGATTCGTAAACATAGTGGGAAACCCAAATGTGGGCAAGTCGACGCTGATGAACCAGCTCGTGGGAGAACGCATCTCCATCGCCACATTCAAGGCGCAGACCACGCGCCACCGCATAATGGGCATCGTCAACACACCCGACATGCAGATAGTCTTCTCGGATACCCCCGGTGTGCTCAAACCTAACTATAAGCTGCAGGAGTCGATGCTCGCTTTCTCCGAGTCGGCTCTGCAGGACGCAGACGTGCTGCTCTACGTGACCGACGTGGTGGAAAATCCGGAGAAGAACCGCGACTTCCTTGACAAGGTCGGACGTATGAAAGTCCCCGTGCTGCTGCTCATCAACAAGATTGACCAGACGGACCAGAAGACCCTCGGTGACATCGTCAGCCGGTGGCACGACCTGTTGCCCGCAGCCGAGATACTGCCCATATCGGCGCTCAACAAGTTCGGCGTCGACCTCCTGCTGCGCCGCATCAAGGAACTGCTGCCCGACAGTCCTCCGTTCTTCGACAAGGACCAGCTGACGGACAAGCCGGCCCGCTTCTTCGTCAGCGAAATCATACGCGAGAAGATTCTCCTCTACTACGACAAGGAGATACCCTATTCCGTCGAAGTGAGCGTCGAGCGGTTCAAGGAGGACGACAAGCATATCCACATCAATGCCGTCATCTACGTCGAACGCGATTCTCAGAAAGGCATCATCATCGGCCATCAGGGCGTGGCGCTCAAACGGGTGAGCACCGAAAGCCGCAAGGCGCTGGAACGCTTCTTCGGCAAGAGCATCTATCTCGAAGTGTTCGTAAAGGTCGACAAGGACTGGCGCAGCTCACAGAAAGAGCTGGACAGCTTCGGATATAATCCGGAATAGCATACAAAGCACCCTCCCTTCTTGCGGGTTGGTTTTCCGGGTCCTTATTCTTTATAATAATAATCATGATATGGCAAATTTAGTAGCAATAGTAGGACGGCCCAACGTGGGCAAGTCGACACTTTTCAATCGTTTGACAAAGTCGCGTCAGGCCATTGTCAGCGACGAAGCCGGCACCACGCGCGATCGTCAGTACGGTAAATGTGAGTGGAACGGACGCGAGTTCTCTGTGGTGGACACCGGTGGATGGGTAGTCAACTCCGACGATATTTTCGAAGAGGAAATACGCAAGCAGGTCATCATAGCCACGGAAGAGGCCGACCTCGTGCTGTTCCTCGTTGACGTGACCAACGGTGTGACGGACTGGGACGAGGACGTGGCCATGATTCTCCGCCGCTCCAAGTTGCCCGTGATACTTGTCGCCAACAAGACGGACAACAACAGTCAGCAGTATTATGCCGCCGAGTTCTATTCGCTCGGACTGGGCGATCCCTACTGCATCAGCGCCGCCACCGGAAGCGGAACGGGCGACCTGCTCGACCTCGTGGTCAGCAAGCTCAAGGCTGACAGCGGCGAGATGCTTGAAGACGGCATACCGCGCTTTGCCATTGTCGGCCGTCCGAACGTCGGGAAGAGCAGCATCATCAACGCCTTCATCGGCGAAGACCGCAACATCGTGACGGAGATTGCCGGAACGACACGCGACAGTATTTATACACGTTATGACAAGTTCGGCTTCGACTTCTATCTTGTCGACACCGCCGGAATACGCCGTAAGAACAAGGTGACGGAAGACCTGGAGTTCTACAGCGTGATGCGCTCCATACGCGCCATTGAGAACAGCGACGTCTGCGTCCTCATGATAGACGCCACGCGAGGCATCGAGACGCAGGACATGAACATCTTCCAGCTCATTCAGAAGAACAACAAGTCGCTCGTCGTCGTGGTCAATAAGTGGGACCTCGTGGAGGACAAGACGCAGAAGGTCATCGACACCTTCGAGACAGCAATCCGCAAGCGCATGGCTCCGTTCACCGACTTCCCCATCATCTTCGCCTCGGCCATGACCAAGCAGCGCATCTTCCGTGTGCTGGAGACAGCCAAGGATGTCTATCTCAACCGCAAGGCAAAGATAGGAACGTCAAAGCTCAACGAGATTATGCTCCCGCTCATCGAGGCTTATCCGCCACCATCAATCAAAGGAAAGTACATCAAGATCAAGTACTGCACGCAGTTGCCCAACACGCAGATTCCGTCTTTCGTGTTCTATGCCAATCTGCCGCAGTACGTCAAGGAGCCTTACCGCCGTTTCCTTGAGAACAAGATTCGTGAGAACTGGACACTGACGGGAACTCCCATCAATGTCTTCATACGCCAGAAGTGATGAAGACAGTGTTGTTGTCGTTCGTTACCGTGGTCGCCCTGATGCTCTCCTGCGGCAAGGAACCGTCGCGTGAGGAACAGGCCGGACAGGCTGCCAAGGCCTGTTACGACCATCTCATCGCGGGACGTTATGATGAGTTTGTCGCTGCGACGGCCGGGACGGATAGTCTTCCCGCCGCTTATCGTGAGCAGCTGGTTGTCAACGCACGTCAGTTTGTCGCCCTCCAGAAGAGCGACCACAAGGGTATCAGCAGCGTCGAGGTGCTTCGCGCGAAGACCGATTCGCTCTCAGGACAGACCTGCGTCTTCTTGATGATGTGCTTCGGTGACAGCACCCGTGAGGAGATTGTCGTGCCGATGGTGGAGCATAATGGCCGTTGGATGATGCGCTGAGGGCCTCGGCTAATACTCTCTCCGTTGCTACAGCGATTATCCGTTGATGCTCCGAAGAAAGTTCCCTGTTGCTCCGGTAAAGCTCTTCTATCTTGTCTTGAAGTGTGGAATACGGTTGCAATACGGCGACTACTTGTTAAAAAACGCAAACAAAAGCATAATTAAAGCCTTGTTAATGCTTGATTATAAATTTTAATGCGTACCTTTGCAACCGCAAAACAAAACAAGGAGGTGCCATAGCTCAGTTGGTAGAGCAAAGGACTGAAAATCCTTGTGTCACTGGTTCGATTCCCGTTGGCACCACTCCTCCTTTCATTAGCCCTGTTCGCGCAAGCGGCAGGGTTTTCTTTTTCCCCTTTTATCCCTTTTATTATCGCTTTAGTCTGGTTTTGTCCGATATCAGAACCTCACGAGTTCCGAACCGCAGAAACGGCTGTCGGCGGCTTTTATCTGTACCGCATATACCGCGCCGGGCGTTACCGGGAGGCTTACTTCCACTTCTTCTTTGTTCTCTTCCAGCCGGCATTCGGTCACGAGCGACCCGTTAATGCTGTAGACACGCAGTGTGACCGGACCGTTCGGGGCGCTTCCGAAGCATACGCGGAGGCAGTTCCGACCCGTTGGAATGATGCGGACGGCTTGCGGGCGGTGCGTCGGCAAGCCCTCGATGGAGCTCAGCCCGAGAACATCCAGCAGTCCGCGGTGGACATCTATCTCGCCATATCCCCATTCGTTGTTCGGTACGGGCGTGTCGTCCAGATGCCGTGATGTCCTGCTGATGACGCCAAGGACATCCTGCGGCGTCAGAGTCGGACAGGCTTCGAGCCACAGGGCCACCGCTCCGCCGACGATGGGCGACGCCATTGACGTTCCGGAGCATGCCGCCCACGGGTAGGAATGGCCGCCGAAGTCTGAATGGCTGACGACAAAATCAGCATCCCACGTATCGGGATTCTTCTCCAGCCAATAGCGGCTGAACGATGAGATGACATTGATGCCCGGTGCCATCACGTCGGGTTTGATTCGTCCGTCATACGTCGGACCGACGGACGAGTACATTGACTTTCCCCCATCGTCACTGAGATCATAGAATGGCTGCGTTTCACCGCGGTCGTTGATGATTTCGAGCCGGTGGCATGTCGCGCCGACACATATCACGGACGGTGCGCTTGACGGCGAATTGATGTTGTGGGTGCAGAGCGCATCGCAGAGTCTGCCGCTTTCGTTGTCTATTGCATAGAACTGTCCGGTCGTGAGAAACAGTTCCATTTCCGCTTCGCCGACCAGCTCAACGCTGCACAGCATATCGTCGAACATCGTCGGAAATCCTTTCCATGAAAAGTCGCAGACTGTCTCCGTCGCGTCGTAACAGGACGTATATGCGGCCATGTTGACCTTTGCCACAACACCGCCCAGTATGACCGTCTCCGTCCGCTCGCCGTTCTCGCAGGCCGCGATGTCGCCCAACCGCACCGTGACGGTGTCCCGCCGGCTGCCTTTCGCCGCCACGACGCGCACCTTGCTGTCTTCCCGGCCCTTCACGGTGAAGAACACACTGTTGTCCGCCGTGTTCACCGACATCAGTCCCGAACCCGCCGTCGGCTGTCCCGCCGGTTTGCCGATGTAAGTCCTGAGGTGTCCGTTGTTGCCCGCCGACGACACGATGATGCGTCCCGGGCCGGTTATGCGGTCGAGTACCTCATAGAACAGCTGGTCGTCGCCGCGGAAATCCTGATGCGAGCCTTCGCTGAACGAAATCACGCAGGGCTGTCCTTGTGCCGTGGCATAGTCGAAGATATACTGAAATCCGAGTGCGTCGGTGGCGTATGTATATTTATATAGGTCATCGTCTGCGATGAATTCCCTGTCGTCAGTGACCGCATTGCTCACCAGACAGATGTCGCTCTCGTAGGCAATGCCGCGATAGGGACTGTCATATCCGCTGCCGGCGGCGATGCCCAGCGTGTGGGTTCCGTGCGTCTGGCGCAGTCCGTCACGGCAGTGTCCGTACTCCAGCAGCCGGTCGCGTCCGATATATTCTGCCCCGACATACATCCCGCTGCCCACGGTGTCGGCCGAGAGCTGGTCCCAAAGACGCTGTATGCGGTAGTTTCTTCCAGTGGCATCATAGAAATTCGGATGCGTCAGGTCAAAACCGATATCCATTATTCCCATCACGATGCCGCGTCCGGTGTATGCCCGCGGCAGTCCCTCGCCGTCATAGACCGGTGTCGCGTTCACCTTTTCCGGCGAGCGGTCCATCAGTGCTGTGTGGCTGCGGCCGGTCTCGATGCGTGTCACGTTGCGGCTGAGGGACAGTCCGCGCAGCGCTTCAAGCGGAATGGACGCAATCCTGATGTCGCCATAGTCGGCCAAAGTCCGGCATCCGTATGCCGTCAGCGTGGAGTCGGCATTGCCCGTCAGCCGCACGAAGGCACAGAGATTGCGCACGCGTGCCATGCCGATATTCTTTCTGCTGTCCTGTTTCTGCTGCATTGCTATGCTGCGGACGAACGCCGACATCTTGCTGTAGTCCACGCCGTCGGCCCTGACGCCATCTGCAAATAGGATGGAAAGGAGTATGACTATTGTTCCGAATCGTTTCATATCGTATTATGTTTTGTGCAAAGATAGTGCAAATGAGCGCAATGGGAGCTTGCTCACAAATTGCCGAATGCAGCCTATCTTATGCAAAGGTACGGAAAAATTATGAATTATGACTTATTAATTATGAATTGTCGGACGGCTGGCGACGAAGAAGTGCTTTTCCATTATTTGCTATTCCTTCGCTTTGTCTTTTCACGGAAAATGCGTATATTTGCCTCACTTATGGGACATTACGCATCAGTTATCATATTTGCCATCCTGACATTGTCGTCAGCTGTGGCCAGCATCGGGAGCTATCGGACGACAGAGGGCAGGATTGTGGACGAACTCAACCGCGCCCTGACGCTTACCGTCAGTGAAGAACTGCAGCCGTGGCTCACCGCCGACACAATCAGGGTATGCCGCCAGTTGCAGATTACGACGGGCGGACGGGCCGAGCTTCTCTGCGTAGCCGACGCCACGTTCGGCCGCCATCTGACCATGCCGGGACTGATCGGGCTGGCCGAAGTGAGGATGCGCGTGATTGACGATGGCGACACGGCGGAGCGGGGGCCGAAGGAAGAGGCCGGCGTCGGACTGTGCAGCGACACCGTCGTGTGGCATTCGGAACGGTTGGGCGCCAGCGTAGCCCTGCGCAGCTATGCCCGTTGTTCCGCGGCCACCGTGTTCGGAATGTCTGACCAGCGTCTGCCGCTCACGCTGCTGGTCGCCGCCATGCTCTGGGCTGTGGGTTCTGTGGCGGTCATGCGGCGCAGACAGAGCGCGGACAATGCTTTGACATTATATGATACTGGTGGCAATAATCAGGTCGCGGCGTATAACGACGGAGGCAGCAATACGGTTTCGGCCGGTTCTTTCGGCGGACTTGTCATGTCGGCCGACGGCGAGACATTCCGTGACGCCGAGGGTCGCGACGTCCGGCTGACGCCCATGCAGCACCGGCTGATGCAGATGTTCTTCCGTGCCGACGGCCACCGGCTGACAAAGACGGCTATCTGTGACGAACTGTGGCCGAAAAAGGAGGACGCCAGCGAGACGCTATATGCGCTCGTGAAGCGCCTCAAACCCGTTCTTGAGGCCCATAGCGACTTGCGGATAGAGTCGGACCGCGGCCGGGCGTACGTCCTGACGGCCGGCGGAAAGGCCTGACATACAGGAGGGTAGGCGGATGTCGGACAATTGTCAGACAGATGTCAGGAAGAAAGAGATGATGAAAAACACACATTGACGTATCTTTGCATGCGGTTGGCAGCAACCTTCAGGTCGCGTGCCTTGCCACCATATAAAAACAATCATGCAAAGATATGAAGACAGACAAAATCTTATTCACCATGTTGCTTCTTGCCGCTGCCGTCACGTCGGCGGCGCAGGAGCCCGTGACGGACGTTCAACAGAAGCAAGAGACCCAAGCAGAGGACATTCAGCCAAAGCAACAGAACCAATCTGAGGACGCTCAACAGAAGCACGAGAACCAAGCAAAGGACCAGTCCCCAACGGACGGCGTCCAGCTGAAGGAACTGACGGTGGACGGTGCGCGCGTGGTCAGCAAGGCCGACGGGCAGGTCATCTATCCCACCGACGCCATGCGCTCGTCGGCCACGTCGGGCTATTCGCTTCTGCGTGACATCGCCCTGGCCGGTCTTCGGGTGGACGAGCCGGCGCGTTCGGTCACGTCGTTGGACCGTCGCGGCGCCGTACAGATACGCATCAACGGCATCATTGCCGGTCAGGACGAGCTGCTGGCGCTCGACTGCCGTGCCGTCCAGCGCATAGAATACACCGACCGTCCGGGACTGAGATACGGCGAGGGCGTCGCCCATGTCATCAACTTCATCGTCCGTCGCGCCACGGGCGGCCATACCTTGGGCACGGATCTGACCGACTGTCTGACCTCGGCCCGCGGCGACAACAGTATTTTTGCACGCATGAACCGCGGCAAGAGCCAGTGGGAGGCCACCTACGGCATGGGCTATACCGTCAATGCCGGCGTCCTTGCCGACATGACAGCCCGTTATGAACTTCCCGACGGCGGCGTGAGGACGCTGACCGAGACGGTCGACGGAAGCTCGACGAGGTGGCTGAGCCACCGCGGCGGCCTGACCTACAGCCGCGTGGACTCCGGCCGCCACGTCCTTCAGGTGAAGGTGGCGGGCGACATGACGCGCGAGCCATACCACCATCTGACCAGCCGCAAGACATACGACGGCGTAGGATATACGACGGAGGCCAACAGCCGCAACCGCTCATGGTCGGCCGCGACGGATATATACTGGCAGCTGGAGGCGGGGCGCCATCAGACGCTGACAGCCAACGTCGTGGCAACGACCATCGCGACGGACTATGCCTACTCCGACAACGACGGCGGACGCTATGCCTACACCGTTGACGGCCGGACATGGTCGGTCACGGGCGAGGCCATCTATGAGAACCGGCTGAAGCCGTTCACGCTGACGGCCGGCCTTCAGTGGCAGACGAAGCACACGGACAACCGCTACACCGGCGACGCAGCGGCCGACGCCACGGGTGTGCAGCACACGGCCTACGTCTTCGCCCAGCTCGCCGGACGGCTCGGTCCGCTGGCCTATACTGCCGGAATGGGGATGAGCCGGGTCCGCTTCAGCCGTCCGCCATACGAGGACACGTTCACGATGGCCCGTCCGAAGATGTCGCTGTCGTTGCCCTTGGGCAGTGGTCTGCGGCTGTCCTACGACATCGAGCTCTCGCAGCATGTCTCCGGCATGGCCAACACCAACGGCGTCACCTTGCGCCGCAACCTGATGGAGATGGAGCGGGGCAATCCTGACCTGCGGCCAAACAGGGTGGTGGAGCAGACGGCGAAGCTGACCTTTTCCGACCGCCGGCTGACGGCTCAGGCCGTGGTCTTCTACAAGCAGAACCACCGTCCGAATCTTGCGGCATACGACCGGGAGACGGACGCTCAGGGCAACACAACGTTTATATATACGCAGCGCAACCAGCCGGGCTGCGACCTGCTGATGACCCAGCTCTACGCCAACTTCGACATCATCCCGAAGCGTCTCAGCGTGATGGGCTACGGCGGGCTGTTCCGCTGCTTCAACTACGGCGACGACTACCGCCATTTCCATACGGCCTTCAACGGCGGATGCTCGCTCACGGCGTGGCTCGG
>USFX01000088.1 GCA_900553965.1 uncultured Prevotella sp. | reverse complement strand
AGAGGTCAGAGTGATGAGTGAAGAGGTATGATTACTCTTAAGGCTTGAACGGCATGTCGTAATGGGGTTGATGACGCTTCCCGTCAATCTGACAAAGGTAATCATACCTCTTCACTCATCACTCTGACCTCTCACTTATCCTCATCACTCTGACTTCTCACTTCTCCTCATGCTGAATTCGCATCCGCAATATTGCTGATTGTAGAATCCGTATTCGCGGATGATGGCGGCACGGCGTTCGTTCAGTCCGCCTTTGCGCCAGTTATGGTCCCACCACGCCACGTCAGGATAAGGTGCGACGGCACGACGGCCGGCTTCGTTGATCTGGTCGAGGCTCTTCCAGCGGCTAGACATCAGCGTGGTTGTGATGACGGTGAAGCCGTGGGTGGCGGCATAGCGTGCCGTGTCGGCCAGGCGCATGGTGAAACATTTCAGGCAGCGGCCACCCCGCTCGGGTTCCGCCTCCAGTCCGGCAACACAGCCGAGCCAAGCAGCATGGTCGTAGTCAGCGTCGACAATCTCCAGTCCCAGCGACTGGGCGTAGCGCGTACATTCGTCCTTTCTTATCTGGTATTCTTCCAGAGGCCAGATGTTTGGGTTGGCGTAGTATATCACGGGGGTGATTCCGTGTCGCATCATACATTCGATGATGGCCGACGAACACGGTGCGCAACATGTGTGGAGCAACACACGCGTGGCTCCGTCGGGTACTTCCAATATCAGTTTTTTCTTCATCCGCTTTATCTTTTGAACGCAAAGTTAAGCCTTTTTCGCCACAATCGGCCGATGTTGGCAGCAAAAAGCGTAACTTTGCAGTATCGGCTGTATTGCTTCGCGTATTATATATAATAATGTATAGGGCTGCATGAAACGATATGTTGCGCAGCATATAACATTGCATGACTATGCGGCCGCAACGGACAACCGGACAACAATAACCTATATAAAATAAAGAACAATCATGTTAGAAAAAGGACTTACCCACACTTCCACGCTCACCGTGACCGACCGTCTGACGGCCATCGCGCTGGGCTCCGGCGACATGGCCGTGCTGGCCACTCCGGCCATGCTGGCTCTAATGGAGAACGCCGCCATGCTCGCCGTAGCACCGCATCTGCCGGAAGGGAGCACCACTGTCGGCGGACAGATTTCATCGTCTCATCTCCGTCCGTCACTGACGGGTGCCTGCGTGACGGCAACGGCAACTCTCGAACGTGTCGACGGCCGCAAACTCTATTTCCATGTTGAAGCCCGCCAAGGTGACACGCTCATTGGCGAGGGCACGCACCTGCGTTTTATTGTCGACCGGACGAGGTTCATGGAGAATATAATCGGAGGACAGAGTAAAGAGTGATGAGTGAAGAGGTATGATTACTTTTATCAGATTGACGGAAAGCATCATCAACCCCATTCCGACACACAGTTCAAGCCTTAAGAGTAATCATACCTCTTCACTCATCACTCTTAACTCTGACCTCCGCCCTCTGACATACATCACAGAAGCGCTTCGATTGCGGCTTCGAGGTCCTTCACCTGTCCAGACCGGCTGACAAGATTGTTGTCGCGGTCAATGAGGAAGAACTCGGGGATGGCGTTGACATTGTATGTCCTGACGCAATGCGACGCAGGGCCGTCTGGTGCCAGCACGCTTATCCACGGCAGGGCCGAGGTCTGCTGTTTCCAGTAATGCTCGTCCGTGTCAACGGCAACCTGATAGATTTCCAGTCCGCGGTCATGATATTTGCCGTACAGTTCGCGCAGCATGAGGATGCGGCGCGGCGATTCCGGTGTCGAGAACGCGTGAAAATCAAGCAGTACGACCTTGCCCCGGAGCGAGGAGAGCGTGCGGTTGCGTCCGTGGTTGTCCGTCAGTGAGAGCTCGATGATGCCCGAGGTAGTTATCTGTGCCGGGTGGAGCGCCTCTTCTTGCTTCTGACGGATGATGCGCTGGGTCTTCATGCCCTCAATGGCGATGTTGTGGAGATTTTCACCGCGCACAGCTCCGGGATAGTATGTGTCCCAGCTCGTGGCCACGGCGGCGAACATGCGCACGTCGGCCTCGGTGCTGCGCGGGTCGAAGATGAGGAAGTCGCCCAAGGTCTGAAAGAGGGCGAAATAAGACGACGCGGCCTTGGGGTCCTTGACTATATATCCGGCCTTGACCTCCTCCTTGTATGCCTCGATCATTTTCTTCAGACTGTCGATGCGTTCGTCGTTGGTCAGCCGGCCGTCTTTTTCCATGGCCATCACGCGGTCATGGAGGGCAATCTGCTTGAGGGCCAGCTCGCGGATGCGCTCACACTCCCGGGAGCCGCTGACTTCATAGCCGGTGGCCATCTCGGGATAGCGGGCCTTGACGGTCACAGTCTCCGTCGAATCGGCCGCGAGATTGATTATCTGTCCGTCTATGCGCAGCCGGTAGAACTCGGGTGCGGGCGTTGCCTTGTCCTCAAAGCTGAACCGTCCGTCTTCGCCGAGCCTCACGGAGTCGACCGTCACGGGGCCGGCAAGGCTCATGTTCTCGAAGTAGAGGAGCGAGTCCTTGGCGCCGGTGATATTGCCTTCGACGCGGAACCGTCCGCTGTTGTCACACGCCGTGATACATATTGCGGCCACGGCAACCGCTACTGTCCGGAGGATATTTCTCATAATCATTCTTTTGTCTGTCTATTGTTTACTGACCGCAAAGTTACTTTCTTTTTCTGACACTTGCAACAATGCAGGGAAATTGTTTACATAAACCCCACCCGAAGAGCCACCTAAGCCCCACCCCTACCCTCCCCAAAGGGAGAGAGCCTGATATGTCATTGAGCGGTCTGTCAATCACACGCAGACAAAGAGCAAGCCAAGGATTTATTAAGATAAAAGTAACAGTATTACTGTGAACCGTGTAACAGAATCAACAAATTCTTCGCGCTTTTGTGTCTTTGCATTTTAAATTAATAATAATGTGCTGCAATTCCGGTTAAACCGTATGGGGATGACCCTCAAACCTCGCGGTGTGAAATAAGTTTCGGCCGCAGATATTGCCCGTTGTCATTTTTTTATCGTACCTTTGTCACACCTATATTAATATTTAAAACTACTGAGATGAATTACCGACTACTGACTTGCGCCATCACACTGGCCGCCGCCACGGCGTCATTCGCACAGACGCACGTGATGGACGTTAACACGAAAAAGGCAGGAGCCATCGTGCAGAACACGATGTACGGCCTGTTCTTTGAAGACATCAACTATGCCGCCGACGGCGGACTGTACGGAGAACTGGTCAAGAACCGCTCCTTTGAATTTCCCCAGAGTTTCATGGGATGGCAGACCTTCGGCAATATCGGGCTGAAAGACGACGGACCTTTCGAGCGCTGCCCCCACTATGTCGTGCTCTCCGATCCCGGCCACAACGACCGCCGCACAGGTTTGGTCAACGAGGGCTATTTCGGAATCGGCGTCCTCAAAGGCGAGGAATACCGCTTCACCGTGTGGGCGAAAGCTCCGAAGGGCAGCGGCCGCATCACCGTCCAGCTCATCGACCCCGCCACGATGGGCGAGCATCAGGAGTTCGCTTCGGTGAAGCTGGACATCAAGTCGGCCGAATGGCAGAAATATGAGGTGCGCCTGAAGTCGCCCCTGACACACAACAAGGCACAGCTGCGCATCTATCTCGACGGCCGCAACACGGTATGTCTGGAGCACATCAGCCTCTTCCCCGTCAACACGTTCAAGAACCGCGAGAACGGCATGCGCCGCGACTTGGCACAGGCTTTGGCCGACGCCCACCCCGGTGTGTTCCGCTTCCCCGGAGGATGTATAGTCGAGGGAACCGACCTCGCCACGCGCTATCAGTGGAAGAACTCAATAGGCCCGGTGGAGAACCGCCCGCTCAACGGCAACCGCTGGCAGCACACGTTCACCCATCGCTTCTATCCCGACTACTATCAGAGCTACGGACTGGGCTTCTATGAGTATTTCCTGCTGTCCGAGGACATGGGCGCAGAGCCCCTGCCGGTGCTCAACGTCGGCATGTCGTGCCAGTTCCAGAACCGCAACAACGAGAAATGGCACGTGCCCGTGGACGAGCTCCAGCCCTACATCGACGACTGTCTCGACCTCATCGAGTTTGCCAACGGCGACACCACGACGACATGGGGACGCAAGCGCGCCGAGATGGGCCATCCGGCTCCGTTCAATCTGAAGCTCATCGGTGTGGGCAACGAGCAGTGGGACACACTCTACTTTGAGCGTCTCAAACCATTCGTGAAGGCCATCAAGGCCCGTTATCCCAAGATACGGATTGTCGGAACGAGCGGTCCCGACTCCGAGGGAAAAATGTTTGAAATCGGATGGAAAGCCATGAAGGAGCTCAAGGCCGACCTCGTCGACGAACATTTCTACCGTCCCGAGAAGTGGTTCCTGGAGAGCGGACTGCGCTACGACAACTACGACCGCAAGGGACCGAAGGTCTTTGCCGGCGAATATGCCTGCCACGGCAAGGGAAAGAAGTGGAACCACTATGAGGCTTCCATCCTCGAGGCGGCCTTCATGACCGACATGGAGCGCAACGCCGACGTCGTCTGGATGACGGCCTACGCCCCGCTGTTCGCCCATGTCGAGGGATGGCAGTGGCGTCCGGATCTGATCTGGTTTGACAACGTGAGGATGTTCAAGTCCGTGAGCTACTATGTACAGCAGATGTACGCCACGAACCGTGGTACGAACGTGCTGCCGCTGACGATGGACGGCAAGCCCGTCGCCGGACAGACGGGACAGGACGGACTCTTCGCCAGCGCCGTCACGGACAAGACCGACGGCACGGTCATCGTCAAGGTCATCAACACCTCGAAGACCGCACAGCCCGTGACGCTCAATCTCAACGGACTGAAGAACGCCTCTCAGGCCGCCACCATCACGCTGACGCACGACGGAATGGACGACGAGAACACGCTCGACCAGCCGGAGAAGATCGTTCCCCGCGAGGGCAAGGTGGCCGTCACGGCAGCCAAGAGCGGCTCCGTCATCAACGACGAGCTGCCCCCGATGACCTTCCGTATATATAAGGTGAAAAAATGACGGACGCTTGCAGCCCGACATAAGGGCAAAGGGAAAATACTCTTTCATACGTATATATTAGTGTGAAGACCTCTTCCTGTGGCAGACATCACGGTGGCTGCCACAGGAAATCTTTGCGACAAGGCTGCAAAACAGATAAAAAATAACATAATCAATGGAAAAAAATCAGACCGGTAGCAAGTCCTACCTCATTTCAATCGTCATGGTCGCCGTCCTCGGCGGCCTGCTTTTCGGCTATGACACGGCCGTAATCTCAGGTGCGGAAAAAGGTCTTCAGGCCTTCTTCCTCGGCGCTTCAGACTTCACTTACACCGACGGATGGCACGGTTTCACCTGTGCCAGCGCGCTCATCGGCTGCATCATCGGCAGTGCCCTGTCGGGTTTTCTCGCCTCCAACCTCGGACGTAAACGCTCGCTGATTGTCGCCGGCTTGCTGTTCTTCATCTCGGCGCTCGGCTCGATGGCCCCCGAATTTCTCTTCTTTGAGCACGGCGTGCCGACAAAGAGCCTTCTCGTGGTGTTCAACATCTACCGCGTCATCGGCGGTGTCGGCGTCGGTCTGGCTTCGGCCATCTGCCCGATGTACATCGCTGAGGTCGCTCCGTCGAACATCCGTGGTACGCTCGTGTCGTGGAACCAGTTCGCCATCATCTTCGGTCAGCTGGTTGTCTATTTCGTCAACTTCCTTATCCTCGGTGAGCACACCAATCCCGTCATCGAACAGATAGGCCAGGGCATCAACGCCGTGGCTCCGGGAAGCGACCCGTGGACCATCACAACAGGATGGCGCTATATGTTCGGAAGCGAGGCCGTGCCCGCAGGACTGTTCGCCCTGCTCATCTGTCTCGTACCGGAAACACCGCGCTATCTCGTCATGGTCGGTCAGGAGAGCAAGGCGCTGGACATTCTCAAGAAAATCAACGGTGCCGCAGCCGGACAGCAGATACTCGACGACATCCGCAATACCATCACCGAGCGGACTGAACGTCTCTTCACCTACGGCTGGCTGGTCATCTTCGTCGGTATCATGCTCAGCGTCTTCCAGCAGGCTGTCGGCATCAACGCCGTGCTCTACTATGCTCCGCGCATCTTCGCTGACATGGGAATGGACAAGCCTATGGTCCAGACCGTGATGATGGGCGTCGTCAACATCCTCTTCACGCTCGTGGCGATATTCACCGTCGAGAAGTGGGGACGCAAGCCGCTGCTTATCTACGGCTCAATAGGAATGGCCGTCGGAGCCTTCGGCGTGGCCCTGACTTTCGGCAATCCGTCGCTCGGTCTGGTCACAATGGTCAGCATAATGGTCTACAGCGCGTCGTTCATGTTCTCATGGGGACCCATCTGCTGGGTGCTCATCTCCGAGATATTCCCCAACACCATCCGCGGTGCAGCCGTGGCTATAGCCGTCGCTTTCCAGTGGATATTCAACTGGATTGTCAGCTCTTCGTTCGTCCCGATGTTCAATATGCAGACCGACGGTGACCCCAACTTCGGCCACTGGTTCACATACGGCCTCTACGGACTTATCTGTGTGGCTGCCGCCGTGTTCGTATGGCGTCTCGTGCCCGAGACAAAGGGCAAGACGCTGGAGGACATGAGCAAGCTCTGGAAGAAAGACTGACACACTGCGGACATATTCCAAGCAACTTCGCGAGGCTGGGACAAGGGCTTCGCGAAGTTGCGATAAAAGTAGTAAACGGAAAACTTATGAAGACAATACTGATAGCAGAGGACAATGACAGCAACTATGTGCTGATGACATATATCCTCAAAAGGACATATAACATAGTGCGGGCACATGACGGACGAGAGGCCGTGGAAATGGCTTCGGACGAGAAAATCGACCTCGTTCTGATGGATTTGAGAATGCCCGTGTGTGACGGGCTGGAGGCCACGAGGCTGATCAAGGCCTTCCGGCCGCAGCTGCCGATAGTGATGCTCACGGCAAATGCTTTTGAGAGTGACCGCGAGAACGCCATGGCTGCCGGTTGTGACGACTTTCTTGCTAAGCCGGTGAACAGCGAGAAGTGTCTGAAAGCTATCGCGAAATTCATCTGAGATGGCCGGTTTCACGGAAGAGGAGCTCCGCCGTTACAGCCGCCACATCCTTCTGAAGGAGTGCGGCGTGGAAGGTCAGGAACGGATAAGGCAGGGACGGGTGCTCGTCATTGGTGCCGGTGGGCTCGGTTCGCCGGTTCTCATGTATCTGGCTGCGGCCGGAGTGGGCACACTCGGCATTGCCGACGGTGATGTCGTGGACGTCTCAAACCTGCAACGGCAGGGCATCCACACCACGGCCGCGGCCGGACGGCCGAAAGTTGATTCGGCTGCGGAGCGGATAGCGGCCATCAATCCGCATGTTGAAGTGGTGAAACACCGCGGTTTCATCACCCCCGAAAACATCACGGACATTATTTCCGGCTATGATTTTGTCGTCGACGGAACGGACAATTTCGACACCAAGATGCTTATCAACGACGCTTGTGTGGCGGCAGGAAAGCCTTTCTCCCACGGCGGTCTGCTCCGTTTTGAGGCCCACACGTTCACCTGGTTGCCCGGCACGGCCTGCTACCGGTGCATCTTCGGAGGCCAACCGCCGGCCGACATCGTTCCTCCGGCGTCACAGGCTGGTGTCTTCGGTGCCATTGCGGGCATGCTCGGAACGATTCAGGCGGCAGAAGTCCTGAAGTTCCTGACCGGCATCGGCGACCTGCTGACCAACCGTCTGCTCACTTTCGACGCCCGTACCATGGACTTCCGTAGTATCGGTGTGCACCGCAGCAGGACATGTGAAGCGTGTGGAAGCATTCTAAGTTAAAAGGTCAGAGTATAGAGTGAAGAGGTATGATTACTCTTATTACATCACAACCAACAAGAGTAATCATACCTCTTCACTCTATACTCTGACCCTTAACTTAAAAATCCTCTGACCTCTTAACTTAAAAAGGCGCGTTTGGCAATAAACAAGGCGCGGCTTCGTAACGTCGTTACGAAGCCGCGCTGTTTTCTTTTTAAGGAAACAATTAAGCCGGCAGACTGATAGCCTCAGAGGGGCATACATCAGCGCAAGTTCCGCACTCTGTGCAAGCGTCGGGGTTAATTGAATACTTATCACCCTCAGAGATAGCTCCTACGGGGCACTCGTCGATACATGTACCGCATGCGATACAATCATCACCTATAACGTAAGCCATAATCTTAAATTAGTTTATAAATTAATACCAATAAATTAGTACGCAAAAGTACTAATTAAATCTGACAACTACCTAATTTTAGTTATTTATTTTAATAATTTATACGTTGTCGAAATAATTCAGCGGCGAGATGATTGTGATTATATGAGGATGCGAGGGGAATGGTATGAGGATGCTGTGAATATTGTGCATGGTATTGACGAAAAGGGAGGAATTACATAATAAGCGGTCGTTTTTTTCGTTATATTAAGTAATATGAGGAAGATTCTGACCATTATTATATTGCTGGCTGCCGTCTGTCGCGGTTTGGCTCAGGAGCGTACGGCGCAGAACAAGCCGTATATAGATTTGCGGCCGTTGCATTTCGGCATTCTCGTTGGCATGCACTTGCAGGACATCGAGATGGAGAATGTCGGGCCGCAGATGGTGACGGCGGAGGACGGAACGGTGACGGAGCAGACGATTCTGTGTGACGCTGACAACTGGAATCCGGGATTCAGTGTCGGTGTGACGGCCGAGGCGCGCATAAGTGCCAATCTTTCGGCCCGTCTGACGCCGACGATGCACTTTGGCGCCAAGCATCTCTCGTTCGTCAACCTGTCGCGCCTTGACGAGAACGGCCGCCCGACGACATCGACGCAGGACTTGAAGAACACGTATATCTCGATTCCGCTGGACATCAAGTTCAGTGCGCCGCGGTTCAACAATCACCGCCCTTATGTCATGGCGGGCGTCAATCAGATGATAAATCTCACGGGCAAAGCTCAGGACAACATACGTCTGAAGCGTTATGACACGTTTGTCGAGGTGGGTCTGGGATGTGACTTCTACCTGCCGTTCTTCAAGCTGATACCGGAACTGAAGTTCTGCTATAGCCTGACGAACGCACTCGACAAGGATCATGTCAGCGAGTTGAAGGACGCGTCGATGAGGGCTTACGCCAATTCCGTGAGGGCGGGACACAGCAAGATGTTTGTCCTCACGTTCTATTTTGAGTAAGGAAGTTTCTTAGGAGATAAAGGGAGATAAAGGGAGATAAAGGACATTTGTCTTGTTGCAAGAACCAAGAGTATTGTCCTTTATCTCCCTTTATCTTCTTCTATCTCCTTCTATCTTCTAAACAATCTCCCTCTATCTCCTAAACAATCTCCCTCTATCTCCTAATAATTTCTACTCCTCAAGCCCAAGAATAATCCTTCCGACGAATATTCCGTGCTTGCCGTTCTGGTCTACCGGAACAGGCTTGCCGTCGGCGTTTTTCACCCATTCCAGCTCCTTGAGATACGTATGTGAATGACCGCCGAGCACGAGGTCGATGTCTCGTGTGGCAGCGATGAGCGTGCTGTCGTCGACGTCAGGCTTTGACATCTGCCATCCGAGGTGTGACAAGCAGACGACGACATCACACCGCTCCTCGTTGCGCAGCCGTCCGGCCACCTCGCGCGCCTTTTCTATCGGATCGGAGAACGTCACGCCGCGGTAGTTCTCTTTCGAGACGAGACCTTCGAGACGTGGAGAAAGACCGAAGACACCGATGCGGAGTCCCTTGCGTTCCAGTACGACGTAGGGGCGTACCGTTCCTTCGACGGGCGTGCCGGTGAAGTCGTAGTTGGCGCAGACGATGGGAAATTCGGCCATGCGGAAAATCCTCGCCATGTTCTCCAGTCCGAAATCGAACTCATGATTGCCTATTGTCGCCGCGTCGTATTGCATGCGGTTCATCAGCCCGACCTCCACGTCACCCTTATAGAGCGTATAGTATGGTGAGCCCTGTGAGAAGTCGCCGCTGTCGAAGAGCAACAGATCCGGTTCCTTGGCACGCTCTTCCTTGACCATTGCCACACGGCGCAGGAATCCGCCGCGGGCGGCCTTCATCGTGTCATTGAGGTTCCCGCTCAGCGGCATCACCGTGCTGTGGGTGTCGTTGGTGTGGAGGACGACGAGCTGGCGCCGGCTCTCCTGTGCCGTTGCGGACAGTGCCGTCATGCAGCACATCACCGCTATCAATAGTATTCTGCTTTTCATCGTTTTCTTCTTATCTATAGCCGGGACGCGTCGAAGCGCCCCGTTGGCTGTTCCGTGCTTTTATCTGACCGTTATCCGTCCTTCCACCTTACTGTCAGCCGCTTTTCCCTGACGGGCCATCTCGCGGAAGTATGCCGAGATGATATAGCGCGTGTCGTTCTCCTCAGCCGCCGGTGCGTTGTAGGCGGTCTTCTTCTTGAACGCCTCCATCTTGTCGTTGCCCTGCGCCAGATAGTCAATCGTGGCGATGCGGTAGGACGCCTCCGGGTCTATCTCGCGGCCGTTGAGGCGCGCGCTCACGAGCCGTCCGTCGCCGCTGATGACCAGCTCGACGCCGTGGCTGACACCCTCGCCGCCCACGCTGGCCATGTTCCTGAACAGTTCCATCAGGTCGCTGCCGGTCAGGGTGAGGAAACATATCTTGTTCTCAAACGGCGCCACTTCCAGCACGTCGCCGTAGGTGACATCGCCTTCGGGCAGCGCGGCCCGTATTCCGCCCATGTTGTAGACCCCCATGACGGGCTTCTCGCCGTAGTCGCGTCCGGCCCAGACGAGAATGTCGGCCAAGAGGTTTGACAGATCGCTTTCCGGCCGCTGCGCGCTCA
>USFX01000087.1 GCA_900553965.1 uncultured Prevotella sp. | reverse complement strand
TTCTCTACTTCGACCTTGCGCGTATGTTCGGCGACGTACCTCTGCTCACCGTACCGTCACGGGACAACATCGCCCGCACACCGGCAGCCGAGGTCTACAGACAGATCTTCGAGGACCTGAAGTACGCTGCGGCCAACATTCCGGCCAATGCCTTCCCGCTCTCAGCCCGTGAGAGCAACGACGGCCGCATCACGAAGTATGCCGCCGAGGCTCTTCTCGCACGCGCGTACCTTTATTATACGGGCTACTATGGAACGGAGAACGCCGCCTGCACCAGACAGGAGGCCATTGACGCGCTTAACGACGTAATCCAAAATGGCGGCTATGAGCTGGAGCCGCGTTATGCCGACCTGTTCATGCCGGCCTGTACAAGGGACGCTTCGAGCGGTGAGGACTACGGATGGGAGACGACCTATAAGGGAAAGTATTATAACGGCGGATGGAAGAGCGACATATCCAAGGAGGTCATCCTGAACCTCAAGTTCGCTGCAACGTCCGACTATAACGGAAATGCCGACGGAAATGTATTCCAGGTTTATCTCGGTCCTCGCAACGTTTGCGCCACAAGTATGTGCATCGCCAGCGGATGGGGCGCATGTTCGGTGACAAAGGCTTTTGTCGACAAATATAAGAACGACCCGCGTTTCAGCACCTGTGCGTGGAGTTGCGATGAGGCTGGATTTAAGGCCGACATCAATGATACATACGAGTACACGGGTTACTATACCCGCAAGTATGCTCCGATGTGTTTCGCCGACGGAACACGCCAGGAGGTGGGCTTCAATCTCGGTGTTGCCCACATGAACCTCACCTACTATCAGGACTGGACCGTGATGCGCTATGCTGACGTGCTGCTGATGCACTCAGAGCTGACAGGAACGGCTGACGGACTCAATCAGGTTCATCGTCGCTCATGTCCGGGCGAGACTCTTTCATACAGTGTTGAGAACCTGCGCAACGAGCGTGCCATCGAGTTTGCCTTCGAGGGTGTCCACTATTGGGACCTGATGCGCTACGAGAAAGACGGCGCATATGCCGGACGTGCCATCGAAGAGGCTCAGAACGGTGCAGTCGTTCTGAATGGCGGAGCAGAAACCACAGTCAAGTTTGACGTCAACAACTTCACAGCGAAGAAGGGTCTGATGCAAATCCCCAACACCCAGATCACTCTTTCGGGCGGTGTACTGACACAGAACACCGGTTGGTGACAGGCCGTTTGAGATATTGGTATTAACAATAAATTAAAACAAGAACAACATGAAACTCAATCATATTTATTCATTGGTGGCGGGTGCCGTGCTGATGTTCGGAGCCTGTACGCCGGATGACTACGATTTCGGCGGAGCACAGTATTCGGCTGACGACCTTGTAGCTCCGAACGCCTATACCGTGGACATCGACGGCAATAAGGTGCATCTTGCATCGAAAATAAGCGGATGCACACCGTTGTGGATTACTCCTACCGGACGTTCACAGGAAAGTGAACTGACCATAGAGCTGCCTTTTGCCGGTGACTATGAAGTGACGTTCGGTGCGGAGACACGTGCCGGAGCCGTCTATGGAGAACCGTATAAGTTCAATCTCGCCCAAAACGACTTCGGTCTGCTCAGTGACGACAAGTGGTTCTATCTTGCCGACAAGGATTTCTATAAAGGCGACGCGCTGCCTGACGCAGCAACGCTGGCAGCGGGTGTAAGCAAGAAGTGGTATCCCTGCGACGCTGACTACGGTCTTGGCTGTACCGGTCCCGTGATGTACATGTCACCATACGACACAGACAACGACGGCGCGGGCTTTACTGCCGATGACGAGAAGAACCTTGTCTATAAAGATATCACCTTCGGACGTGACAACTGGGCACCGAACTGGGACCCCGGCTTCCAGTCGTGGCTCATTCCTGAGACAGACCCATACATGGATTCCTACATGGAGTTCAGCATGGACGCTCAGAACGGTTGCGTCGTCAAGGTCTATCGCGGCGAGAGCGGCACCAAGGGAGCGAGCATGGGAACGAACATGACCGGCAAGTTCAACCTCGCCTTGGCTGACAAGACAAAACCGACCATCTCGTTCAGCGACAGCTATGCGCTCCACAACGTCGGCTTCGACGCCGTCTGCGCCAACTACACTCAGGACATCCAGATAATCGAGCTCACGCCCTATTATCTCTGTCTCGTCACGAAGCGCACAAATTCCGAAGGCAACTGGTATATCGTGTGGAACTTCGTATCAGAGGAGGTCATCCAGACCGCCGGTGCCTGCATACCGAAGGAAGACGCCGGTCTGATTGACAAGGCCGATCCTGTTCTTCCTGAGTTCGCCAACCTCACGACCGACCTGTTCACCATTGAGGCGGACGGCGTTACATACGTGGGCAATCAGATGACATTCACCATCGACGAGGACACGCCATACGACTGGATGTGGTGGAACGGCGCTCCCAACGTGAACGCATGGCAGAGTGTGACAGGCGGCGAATATACCGCCAACTGGGCTCCGAAGGCCGGTGACGAGATAGGCGACTTCGAGCTTGTCATCGCCAAGGCTTCCGACGGAACCTACGACTATACGGCCGGAAACGTTGAGGGCAAGGTGACCATCGCCGACAGCAAGCTCATCTTCGATCAGAAAGTGACAATCCTCACCGCAGCCAACGATTTCCGTACGGTCAGCGTGACGGGCCGTGAGTTCACGGTGCTGGGCTGTGAGCCGGGCGAGAGCCTGACCATCGGCATACCGTCGTCAGCTGACGACAAGGGCAACACCGATTCCTATCTCGTGGCCAAGCTCAAGTACAAGCAGATCAGTGGCGGCCAGACCGGTCCGACCGTTGTTCCCCTGAACAGCAACTACGGCGATGAAGGCATCACGTGGATAGAGAACGGCTGCGTCCGTCTGGCGTTCCATCACTACGGTGAAGGCGGCAACGGTATCTTCAAGGATGCTGCGAGCGTGAAGCTGAAGAAGGACCAGACCATAAAGGTGACGTTCAAGCTGAAGGACGGCGTGATCACGTGGAACCAAACCCCGAAGTGCGCCCTCATCGACAACAACATCAAGACGACATGGGAGCCTGACTGCTTCGGCCTTGACGACGCCGTGACGGTGAATACCGCCGGCGAGACCACCGTGACGCTGAAGAACACCACCGGTGCGACACAGAAGTTCACGGGCACATGTCTCGATCTCTCCATCCAGTTCGACGGCTTCGGCGAGGGCGACTATGCCGACATGTTCGAGAGTGTTTCCTGCGTAATTGAATAACCTTCTCTTGCGTAAATGAATAACCATCAAAGAGAATAAAGCAATGAAAAACAAGATATTATTCGGAATGATAGCCCTGTTCACGGGCATATTGTTCGCAGCGTGCAGTGACGACGATTTCAGCGTCGGCACCACGCCGCTGCTAAATGACGGGTCGGTGGTGACAGGCTCGGCCGACGTCACGGCCACATCGGCCCTGATGCACGGAACGGTGAGCGGACTGGAAAGTCAGTCGGCCAGCGCCTACGTGACCGGTTTCTATTACGGCGCCGCCGCCGACCAGCTCACCGAGCGCGTTGTCGGCAACAGTGCGTCGGAGTTCAGCGCCACTATCAGCGGCCAGCCGAACGACGTCTATTATTATCAGGCGTTCGTGACGCTCCAGGGACGTCTGACATATACGGGTGAGGTGAAGAGTCTCATCCTCACCAATGCCAAGGCCATCACCGGCGATGCTGCCGACGTGACCGACAACAAGGCACGGCTCAGCGGCCGTCTCACCGAATATCCCGCCAGCGCCGAGAGCGGCATCGTCGTGTCCGGTGTTGCCGGTGACGAGAACGTCCGCGCCGGAGTGAGGGTAAAGGGAACGACTGCCGACGGCTATGACGTGACGGCAAGCGGACTGCTCCCCGCCACCACATACTATTATGCCGCCTATCTCGACCTCGGAGCCGGCGTCGTCTACGGCGAGACCCGTTCGTTCACGACGGCTTCGCGCGAATTCGACGTCAATCAGGAGTTCGTTGACCTCGGCCTTTCCACGAAGTGGGCGCGCTGCAATCTCGGCGCATCGTCAGAGACTGAGGCCGGCGGTCTCTTCGGCTTCGGCGACATGACGGGCTACAACACAAGCATCGACATCGCCCGATATGCTTCCGGTGACATCTACCGCACGGCTTCCGACGTGGCCAACCGCGTCTACGGCGGCAAGGCAACCATGCCTACCATCGGCGAGTTTGAGGAACTCTTCCGTTGCTGCCGCGTGGAGTGGGCTGAGACAGACGGCGTGGCCGGCTATCGTTTCACCGGTCCCAACGGCAACTCCATCTTCCTTCCCGCCGCCGGTTCGAGCACGAAGGGCGTGACGGCCGGTGCATCCGTTGAGGGACGCTATCTCTCCGGTTCCGCCAACGTCTCGGACCCGCAGTTCGCCATGAGCTATCTCTTCACCAACTCCGGCCATGCCCGTTCGACGACTCCCGTCTATCAGGCTCTCTCCGTGCGCCCCGTCTCTGTAGCCAAGAACGTGGCTTTCGACAAGTCGCTGCTCTGCAAGACATGGGAAATCGACCTTACCGACGACGGCGAGTACAAGGTGTTCCCCGGTCCGACATATTTCTACGGCACGGATGACTCATGGGCAACCGTGACCAATCACGAGCCCGTTGTCGGAAACTCATGGGCATGGGAAGCCGCTTTCAATGGCAACGAATGGGCAGTGGGCATGGATGCAAAGAACTGCCGCGGCTCCATAACCTTCAATGAAGACGGAACGGTCAACGTCAAGCACATCACGGCTGACGGCATCGAGACCGAGGAGAACGGAACCTACACCGTTGACGAGCAGAAGAAGACCATCACGCTGAAAGGCGCGAAGGTGCTCGCTCCGGCAAACTATACGGACGACTATGTCAACAGCCTCACGGACGACATCCGCATCCTCTCGCTCACCGAGGGCACGCTGCAACTCGGCGTGATCCGCACAGTTGAGCCGACACTGCTCAGCATCAACATGATTCCGCAGCAGGAGAAATATGGCTATACCGCCAAGCTCACCTGCTACGGTCAGGGCCCTGCCGGCGGACTTTCTGACGAAGAAGCATGGGCTTCGGCCACGACGACGGTTGCCGGCGGCAAGACCGGAACCTACACCCTGACGTTTCACGCCAACGAACCGCGTGCCTACGGACAGGTCTACGTCATCGACATCGAGAACTTTGCTGCAGCCTATCCCAACGCTTTCGTCAAGGTCGAGTCCATCAAGGCTGACGGCAATGATGTTCCGTTTGACGCAAATAAGTTCTATTACGGAGACATAGAGGGCCATGGCAACTTCCGCGTGGAGATGGCCAACATCTGGGGCTGCGGTCACAACGACAACTGGAACGGATTGGCTGACACCCCGTTCCATCCCGGTGGCGGCGAGACAACGGCCGAGACGGCGCTCGCTTTCAATTCGACGTTTGAAGTTGTGTTCACCGTCGTTTCACTTGACGCCGACTTCGCGTTCAACGTAAAGCAGACGGCTGTGGGTTGCAGCGATGACGGCATGCCCGGAAACTGGGGCAAGGAATATCCCGGCGCTTTGAAGATTGTTCAGGACGGCTTCCGCTATAAGGTGGCCAACGCCGAGGATCTCGCTATGACGCTTGACGCCTCCGAGTGTGGCGGCACACCGGACAACGGTGCTGTCAATCTGGTTGACGTCGTGGGCGTACGCTCGTTCTTCCCGGCCTTTGCAGCCGAGCTCGTCTCTGTCAACAGTGACGGCAATAACGTTCCGTTCAATGCCTCGAAGCTCATCACGGGCGACATCGAGGGCAACGGCAACTTCCGCATAGAGCTTCACAACATCTGGGGCGCAGGTACTGCTGCTGACCCGGCGTTCGGCGGTGCGACTGTTGTCGGAGGCAACAACTGCGTGACCTCACTCGGATTCAAGAACAGTCTGACATATACCATCGGACGGTTCTCCGAAAAGCTCTTCGCTACTCCGTGGTGACACGAAACGGGCTTCATCGGAATGTAATATAGCCTGTATTGGTCAGTAATATAGCCTGTATTGATTGGTAATATAGCCTATATTGGTCAGTAAAATGACTCATATTGGTCAGTAAAATGACTCATATTGGTCGGTAAAATGACTCATATTGGTCGGTAAAATGACTCATATTACTTTTTGATGAAGCCCGTTCCTATATCCGACGGCGGCTGTCAGAGACATAGAAGATAGCCGTCTGGCGGCGAAGAGACAGAAACATAAAGGAATCTATAACATAAAAAACAGAATAAATGAAAAGACTATCTATATTTTTCACAGCGGCATTGGCGCTGTTCTCACTCGTCCTCTCATCGTGTGATGACGACGACTGCCCCAATCCGCTGGCTGACAGCAACGGGACACTGAACATCTCAACAACGGAACTGACGTTCGCCGTCGATGGTGGCACGGCGTCGTTCACCGTCAACGGCGGCACGGCCTTTGTGCGCAGCGAGGCCGAATGGCTCACCGTCGAGCGCGTCTCGGGTGACAACCACGCTTCGACGTTCGCCGTGACTTGCGAAAAGAACGACGGCGAGGACCGTACGGGAACCATTCTCGCCAATCTCGACGGCGCGTTCTCACGCATCACCGTCACACAGGCGGGCAAGATTGTCAAGCCCGACGTGGAGTATTCTTTCCGTACGGCCAAGGAGCTGGCCCGCGACATGTACCCCGGATGGAATCTCGGTAACACGCTCGAAGCCTCTGGCAACGGTCTCGGCGCTGAGACCGCATGGCAGGGAACGAAGACAACACAGGCCATCATCGACTATGTCAAGTCACAGGGCTTCCGCTCCGTGCGCATCCCCTGCTCATGGGATATTCACGCCACTGACGGACGCATCGACGCCGGATGGATGAACCGCGTCAAGGAGGTTGTCGACTACTGCATCAACGCCGGTCTCTATGTCGTGCTCAACGACCATTGGGACGGCGGCTGGATTGAGGTTGAGGGCTTCAGCAAGAGCAGCGACAAATATGTGGCTGTCGACGAAGAGACCATCACGGCCAAGGCCACACAGCTGAAGGACTATTGGACGCAGATTGCCACGGCGTTCAAGAACTATGACGAGCACCTGATTTTCGCCGGACAGAACGAGCCGTTCCAGAACTACACGCTGTTCAACAGCCGTCACAAGGAGCTGACACCGATTCTCAACCGCTACAATCAGGCTTTCGTTGACGCCGTGCGCGCCACCGGAGGCAACCACGCCCGCCGCACGCTCGTCGTTCAGGGCCCCGCCACGAGCACATCGTCGGCCGTCGACCCCGACATGGGATTTGTCATGCCCGAAGATAAGGAAGAGGGCTACATGATGGCCGAGGTCCACTATTATGAGCCGTGGGACTTCTGCGGTCAGGAGGACGGCAACGCCACATGGTTCTGGGGCAGCGGCAACCACGTCAGCGGAAGCAGCCACAACGCCACAATGGGTGAGGAGCAGTGGATGAATACACAGATGCAGAGCCTGAAGACGACGTTCGTCGACCGCGGCTATCCCGTCATCATCGGTGAATACGGCGCACAGTGGCGCTCGCTCACGGCCAACCAGAGCGAGCACGACGCCTCCGTCAAGGCTTTCTTCCGCGACATCAACCGTCTGGCCGTCAACAGCGGCATCGTCACCTTCGCGTGGGACATCAACTCGCCCAACCAAGGCGGTGAGACCGGCGTCATGACCATTCTCAACCGCTCGTCGCTCAGCGTGTTCTGCGCTCCGGCGATGGAAGGCATAACCGAGGGTGTAAAAGCCGGCTCTTGGCCACAATAATCAAGCTGTTTTTACGATAATATTATATATGAAATATAGGTATCTATTGCTTTCAGCCGGCCTGTGCCTCTGCACCCATACCGACATCAGCGCTGCCGGCTACGTGAAGAAAGGCAACGCCGTGACCATCAACGTCAGCTCTCCCGGCGAGGGCGGCGCGCGGATGGTGCGGCTGCAAGTGATGGGCGACAGGATAATCCGCGTTGAGGCCACGCCCGAGGAGACTTTTGCCGAGAAGCAGAGTCTCATCATCGTGCCGCAGAAGACGAAAGCCCGGTTCAACGTCAGCGAGAGCGACGGTTTCGTCACCGTGAGCGCGGCCGGCGTGAGCGCCAAGGTCAGCACCGTGACGGGACGCATCGAGTTCCGCGACGCTGAGGGACGGCTGTTGCTCGGCGAGACGGAGAAAGACGGAAAGACGTTCCGGCGATTCACCGTGCCGGAGCGCGAGATTGGTCCCGGAACGCTGACGGACGACGCCCGCCACGGCTGGACGTGGCACACGCAGTTTGATTCGCCCGACGACGAGGCTTTCTACGGTCTCGGACAGCATCAGGCCGAAGAGCTGAACATGAAAGGCAGGAACGAAGAATTGTTTCAGTATAACACGAAGGTGAGCGTGCCGATGGTGCTCAGCAACCGCGGCTACGGTCTGCTGTGGGACTCCTACAGCTACTGCCGCTTCGGCAATCCCGACGAATACCGTCAGTTGCAGCGCATATTCCGGCTCTACGACCGCGACGGGCGCCCCGGCTCGCTCACCGGAACCTACACCGACAGGAACGGACAGGTGGTAGTGCGCAGCGAGGACTCCATCTACTTTGAGCACGCCGTGCCCGAGGTCAACCCGCTCCACCGTCAGGACCTTGGCATCTACGCCCTGCCGAAGGGCTTCAATCTCGACGGGGCTCACGTCACATACGAGGGCTACATCGAGGCGCCTGAGGACTGCGACTATCACTTCCTGCTCTACTACGCCGGCTACATGACCGTCTATGTGGACAACCATGAGGCGGTGGCCGAGCGCTGGCGCACGGCGTGGAACCCCAACGCGTGGAAGTTCACGTGCCGGCTGAAGGCCGGACGCCGCGTGCCCATCCGCATCGAATGGCGCCCGGACGGCGGTGTGAGCTACTGCGGACTGCGCGTCGCCACGCCCCGCACGGCTGAGGAACAGGGCCGCCTGAGCATCTGGAGCGAGATGAGCCGCTACATGGACTACTATTTCATTGCCGGAGAGCGCATGGACGACATCATCTCGGGCTACCGCACGCTGACCGGCAAGGCTCCCGTCTATCCCAAATGGACGCTCGGCTACTGGCAGAGCCGCGAACGCTACAAGTCGTCGGCCGACATAGAGCAGACGATGGCGGGGGTCCGCCGCCGCCACATTCCCGTGGACAACATCGTTCAGGACTGGAACTACTGGAAGCTCGACTCGTGGGGCGACCACACGTTTGAGTCCGCGCGCTATCCGAATCCGCAGGCCATGCTCGACAGCGTACACGCCATGAACGGGCGGTTTATGATAAGCGTGTGGCCGAAGTTCTACGACACCGTCGACAACTACAAGGAGATTGACGCCAAGGGCTGGATGTATCATCAGGCCATCAAGGATGACATTCACGACTGGCTCGGCTTCCGCGGCTCGTTCTACGATGCCTACGACGCCGGCGCCCGCAAGATGTTCTGGCGTCAGATGGACGAGAATCTGTATTCGAAGTATAAGTACGGCATTGACGCATGGTGGATGGATGCGTCCGAACCCAACGTGCGCGACTGTACGCCGATGTGGTATCGCAAGGCACTTTGCGGCCCGACGGCCCTTGGCTCGTCCACGGAGTTCTTCAATGCCTACAGCATAGTCAACGCCGACGCCATCTACAACGGCCAGCGTTCCGTCCAGCCCAACCGCCGCGTCTTCCTGCTGACCCGCAGCGGGTTTGCCGGCGAGCAGCGTTACAGCACGGCGACGTGGAGCGGCGACATCGGTACACGGTGGGAGGACATGCGCTCGCAGATGACCGCCGGACTCAACTACTCCATCTCCGGACTGCCGTTCTGGGGCATGGACCAGGGCGGTTTCTCGGTTGAGAACCGCTATGTGGCCGCTCAGAAGATATTCGACAAGAGCGGACTGGAGAGTGAGGACCTCAAGGAGTGGCGCGAGCTGCAGACGAGGTGGAACCAGTTCGGATGCTTCATCCCGCTCTACCGCGCCCACGGTCAGTGGCCTCTGCGCGAGCCGTGGAATATAGCTCCCGACAACCATCCGGCCTACAAGACCATCGTATGGTACGACCGTCTGCGCTACCGCATGATGCCTTACCTGTATTCGATGGCCGGCTGGGTTCATCTCAGCGACTATACGATGATGCGTCCGCTCGTGATGGATTTCAACGGCGACGCCCGCGTGCTCGACATCAAGGACCAGTGGATGTTCGGCCCGTCGCTCATGGCCTGTCCCGTAGGCCGATACAAGATGCGTTCGCGTGAGGTCTATCTGCCGCAGCAGTGCGGATGGTACGACCTATATACGGGCGAGCGTCACGACGGCGGCCGCACGATAACGGCCCCGGCGCCCTATGAGCGCATTCCCGTCTTCGTTCCCGAGGGTGCCATCCTGCCCTTCGGCCCGGCGATGGAGTGGTGTGACGAGAAACCGGCCGAGCTTATCAATCTCTATGTCTACGCCGGCCGCGACGGAAGTTTCCGTCTCTATGAGGACGAGGGAACGAACTATAACTACGAGAAAGGCAAATACGCCACGATCGACATCTCCTACGACGACGCTTCGCGCACCGTTACCATCGGCCGCCGCAACGGCTCGTTCGCCGGCATGCTGAAGACGCGCCGCTTCAACGTGGTGCTCGTTTCGGGCGACGCTCCGCGCAAGCTCGACCTCGACAGTCCGCAGGGAAAGATGGTTGACTATGACGGCCGTGCCATTACTGTGAGCTTATGAGAGTAATTGTGATTATATTGTGCATCGTGTGCGGAGGAATTGTCTCCTCTGCGCACGATTGCGTTTTGGAGGCAGACGTTCATGGACAGCGTCCTGCGGCTGCGGAACAGGGGCGCAGATGCATCTCTTTCGACAGCGGATGGCG
>USFX01000086.1 GCA_900553965.1 uncultured Prevotella sp. | reverse complement strand
AGAATCAAAATTTAATCGTAACTTTGCAGCCGCAGTACGCACTCTTCCTAAGAGTTTATCCATTTTGATAAACACAATCAAACCATATCATTTGTTCAAATCTCTCAGAATGCTACGGTTGGCATTGTCAATCGTGTTCGTCTGTATCGAGGCAAGATATATCTGCGTCGTGCTTTCCGAGTCATGGCCCATTGCCCCGCAGATGACACTGATGGGAATGTTCTTCGCCTTCGCAATGCTTGCCCACGAATGCCGCGCGACGTAGAGTGTCAGCGGGATGTGCAATCCGGCACGGTCGGCGATTTTCTTCAACCTGCGGTTTATCAGAAGCATGCGGTTGCGGTATTGTGCCTCCTCCGTTCCGTCCTCGCGCAGGATGATGGGCAGGAGATAGCGCGTAGCGGGAGAGCGGTATTTGTCGACGAAAAGCTGCATCTGCCGTTCCCACCGGATGACGAGCTGCTGGCCGGTCTTACGGCGGGTGTAGGTGAGGAAGCCGCTGTTCAGGTCCGATTTGCGGAGATAGGCGAGGTCAACGAAGGACATGCCGCGGAGATAGAACGACAGGAGGAATATGTCGCGGGCAAATTCGAGTTTTCCGTCGCCGGACAGGTCCAGATTCTTCAGCCGCCGGATTTCCTGAAGCGTTATGGCCCGCTTGGCCGTCTTGTCTATTCCCGTATAGACATTCCGGAACGGGTTGGAACCGATGGCGATACCTGCGGCCACGGCCTGATTGTATATCGTTCGGAGGATGCGCATATAGAATGATGTGGTATTGCGGCATAGCCGGCGCGCCTTCATCCACGCCTCATATTGTTCTATCATGTCGCTGTCAAGGGATTTGAACCGCAGGTCCTTGTCCTCACGGAATTTCATCAAACTGCTCAGCGCTTCCATGTATGTCCCTGCCGTGCGGTTTCTCCCGATGCGTCTAAGCCGCGCTGCCTGCCGGCGGATAAATCCGAACACGGTCGTTCCATCTCCAAGTGTCTCTCTGTGACGGCCGGCGACGGTCTTAACGTCATGCGGCAGTCCTCTCTTCAATTTTACTGATGTCATAAGTCATTATTTATTAAATAAGTTAAGTTGAGGTTGAAAATTAGTTTATATTTTGAACACTGAGGCAAGGAGACACGGAGATTTTATGCTTTAAACGCAAAGACGTATTTTAAACGCAAAGACGCTATGACGCAAAGATTTTTAATCTGAACACAGAGACACGGAGACACAGAGGTTTTATGTTTTAAACGCAAAGGCCGCAAAGACGCAAAGGTCTTTTATTCTCCGTGTCTCTGTGTTCAGATTAAAAATCTTTGCGGCTTTGCGTTGAAAAAACTCCGTGTCTTTAAGTCCAATATTTGCGTCTTTACATAAATTTGCTTACCTTTGCAGCCGCTTTCGCCGCGCATACCTTTATATATAAGAGAGCGTAACGACGATGGAGTGCTTGTCTAACCTCCTTTAACAAAACAAGAATTATGAAACATGACAACCGTCAAGTCAGTGTGCTGTTCATGCTATTCGGCATACTGTTCTGTGTCTGCCTCATTACGGCAAACGTGCTTGAGACCAAGCAAATAGCATTGGGTCCGGTGAACATCACCGGCGGACTTCTCGTATTTCCCGTTTCTTATATCATCAACGACTGTGTCTGTGAGGTGTGGGGCTATGCCCGTGCACGTCTGCTGATATGGACGGGATTTGCCATGAACTTCCTCTTCGTGCTCTTCGGGGCCGTGGCCGACGCCATTCCCGGCGCCCCCTACTGGGACGGCGACGCCGGATTTCACGCCGTCTTCGGCCTTGCGCCCCGCATTGCGGCCGCCTCGTTCGTGGCCTTTCTCGTCGGGTCGTTCATCAATGCCTACGTGATGAGCCGCATGAAGGTGGCGTCATCCGGCCGCAATTTCTCGGCCCGTGCCATCCTCAGCACCGTCTTCGGCGAGACGGCCGATTCGCTGATATTCTTCCCTCTGGCTTTCCTCGGTGTGCTACCCGCGGCGGAGCTCCCGTCGCTGATCATATCTCAGGTGGTACTCAAGACGCTCTACGAGATTGTCATCCTGCCACTCACCATCCGCGTCGTACGCTTCACGAAGCGGTATGAAGGGGAGGATGTATATGACAGGGGGATTGACTATAACATATTTAATCTTTCTAAGGAGTTATAGGAGTTATCGCGGGCAGAGCCCGCTCAGGAGCAATAACTCCTTTAACTCCTATAACTCCTCTAAATAAAAAACAAACATGGAAACAAGAAAAGAAGAAGGGCTTCAGGCCCTTGGGTCCACGACAAGATATTCGATGGACTATGCGCCGGAGGTGCTGGAGACATTCCGGAACAAGCATCCCGAGAATGACTATTGGGTGCAGTTCAACTGCCCCGAGTTCACATCACTCTGCCCCATCACGGGCCAGCCCGACTTTGCCGAGATAAAGATAATGTATCTGCCCGGCGAGCGCATGGTGGAAAGCAAAAGTCTGAAACTCTATCTGTTCAGCTTCCGCAACCACGGCGATTTCCACGAGGACTGCGTGAACACAATCATGAAAGACCTCGTCCGGCTGATGGACCCGAAGTATATCGAGGTCATCGGCATCTTCACGCCACGCGGCGGAATCAGCATCTATCCCTACGCCAACTACGGACGCCCCGGGACGAAATATGAGCAGATGGCCGAGAAGCGTCTGCTCGAACATCAGATTGTCTGAAAACAAACGGAGGGTATAAGTATGTTGCAACAATTAGCTTATACTTCGAACACGGAGGTATTATAAATTTAAACGCAAAGGCCGCAAAGACGCAAAAGTTTTTAAATCTGAACACGGAGACACAAAGACACGGAGGATAATATAACTCTGTGTCTCCGTGTCTCTGCAATCAAAAAACTTATATTTTGTAATTGAAAATACCATTTTTACGCCCACGAGAATGGCCACTTTCTAAAAAATTTCCTCCCCGTCTCCAAATATCGCAAGCACGCGCGTATCAAAAATCAGGGGGCGCCGTGACGCTTTATTTACACATTTCGTAACTTTCTCATTCATAGGTATATACAAAATGCAGCTATTCCTCTGAAGAACGGCGGCAGCGCAACGGCCAAGCCATAAGGGCCTTATTGGTCTGCAACGGGGCCTCCTTTGCATTGCAACAAGCGCCCCGTTGCACGACGAAAGTAGCCCCGCGGCAGACCAAGGAGGCCCTTACGGCAGGAAAACGGTAGCTTTTCAGGACAAAAACAGCAACCCAAAAGCCACCGTTTTCTTCGCTCCGGAAAAGCCGTAAGGGCCTTTTTGGGGCACAGCAGGGCAAAAGTCCGTCAAAAACCGCACAGCAGACGATTGCCATAAGGCCCTTACGGCAGCCAAAACGGCCCGAAAACGGGCTGGAACGAGATTTTTTGCATACAGGGTTTTGTAAGGATAAAATATCGCAGGAGAGAGGTGTTGCAGAAGGACATGGGGTATATCCTCTTCCTGAGTTCCATCTGAATCAACGAACAAGCTCATCGGAAAGTCCCGGACAGGAACTCAGGCAAAAAACGCGGTAGAAAGTCGTAAATTCATGTCACTGAAAAGCCGTTGTTAATGCTAAAAGCTGTAACTTTGCGGACAAAAGCAGGATTTCACGGAATCCCCGCATGAAAACCGTCCGGACTGACAGACGGAACATCCGGACAGACAAGACAAATCATAAGTATGTCGCAACAATTAGTTTATATTTTGAACACAGAGACACGGAGACACAGAGTTATATTGTCCTCTGTGTCTCCGTGTCTCTGTGTTCAAAAAACTTATTATAAAGTAATAATGAATACTTACTTATTCTCTTTATATCACGTATGAAACATCTACTTCTCACGGCCACAATGATGCTCTTCGGCGTCGCTTCCGTGGCTCGTCCCCCGATGACAAATGCCGGAACGACGGCGAAAACGCAAACGCAAACGACGGTCAAGTCGACGGCGAACGACGGCCGTAGCCCTTATCTTCTGTGGTTCGACCGCCCCGCCGACTATTGGGAGGAGGCCCTGCCCATCGGCAACGGACGTGTGGCGGCCATGATATTCGGCGGCACGGACAGTTCGCGCTATCAGCTCAACGAGGAGACCGTATCGGCCGGACAGCCGTATTCAAACTACAATCCGAAGGGACTGAAGGCCCTGCCCGAGATGCGCCGTCTGATTTTCGAGGGACGGAGCGACGAGGCCGAGCGCATCGGCAATGAGTGCATCATCTCTCCCGTCGGCCGCGAGATGCCTTATCAGACCGTGGGCAGCCTCAACATCACGTACTCCGGCCGCAGCGGCAACGTCACCGACTATCGCCGCGAACTGGACATCGACCGTGCCATCGCCACGACAAGCTATAAGGTCGGCGGTGTGGAATATCGTGAGGAAGCATTTGCCTCGCTGACCGACGGCCTCATCCGCATACGCATCACGTCGTCGAAGCCGCGCTCCATCAGTTGCCGGCTGACATACTCGACGCCCATGCCGTCGCCCGAGGTCAAGACCATCGGCCGCGACATGCTGCGCCTCGAAGGCATCACGTCGGGTAAGGAGAAAGTGGAAGGACGCGTCCACTACTGTGCCGACATGAAGGTGGCCCAGCGCGGCGGAAGCGTCGCCTCGGCCGACACGGCCGTCACGGTCACGGGAGCATCGGAAGTGACCGTCTATATCGCTATGGCGACCAATTTCACCAGTTACAAGGAGCTGACCACCGACCCTTACAGCCGCAATGCCGCTGCGCTGAAAGCCGCTTCGACGCGCTATGACAAGGCCCGCAACAGCCACATTGACCGCTACCGGAGCCAGTTCGACCGCGTCAGCCTCAACCTCGGTGAGAACGCCCAGGCGCACAAGCCCATCGACCGACGCATACGCGAATATGCAGAGGGCAACGACCCTCATCTTGAAGCGCTCTATTTCCAGTTCGGCCGCTATCTGCTGATCTCCTGCTCGCAGCCGGGATGTCAGGCCGCCAATCTTCAGGGCAAGTGGAACGACAAGACGTCGCCGGCATGGTCGTGCAACTATACGACCAACATCAACACCGAGATGAACTACTGGCCGGCCGAGGTGACCAATCTCAGCGAGCTTCACGAACCGCTGCTGCGGATGGTCAGCGAGATGAGCGAGAGCGGCGCCGAGACCGCATCGCGGATGTATGGCTGCCGCGGATGGGTGTGCCATCACAACAGTGACCTGTGGCGCATCACCGGCGCCCTCGACTACGCCTACTGCGGCATCTGGCCCTCGGGCGGTGCGTGGCTCTGTCAGCATCTGTGGATGCACTATCTCTACACCGGCGACCGGAGGTTCCTCGAACAGGCCTATCCCGTCATGCGCGGCGCGGCCGAGTTTTTCGTCGACTTCCTCGTCGAGGACCCGCGCACGGGCTATCTCGTCGTCACGCCGTCAAACTCGCCCGAAAACCGTCCGCGCGCCGTCAAGGGTATGCCGAAGGCCAATCTCTACGCCGGCATAACGATGGACAACCAGCTCGTCACCGACCTCTTCTCCAATGTCATCGAGGCCGCACGCACGCTTTCCCGCGACAGCGCTTTCGCCGACACACTGGCCCACCTGCGCCGTCGTCTGCCACCGATGCAGGTGGGACGCTACGGTCAGCTGCAGGAGTGGTTTGAGGACTGGGACACACCCACCGACCACCACCGCCACATCTCCCATCTCTGGGGACTCTATCCCGGTCAGCAGATTTCGCCCTACCGCACACCGGTGCTCTTCGAGGCCGCCCGTAACACGCTCATCCAGCGCGGCGACCCGTCCACGGGATGGTCGATGGGATGGAAAGTCTGCTTCTGGGCTCGCATGCTCGACGGCGATCATGCCTATCGGCTGATAAAAAACCAGCTGACTTATGTCAGTCCCGAGAACCAAAAGGGCCAGGGCGGCGGCACCTATCCCAATCTCTTCGACGCTCATCCGCCGTTCCAGATTGACGGCAACTTCGGTTGCACCACCGGCATCGCCGAGATGCTCATCCAGAGCCATGACGGTGCGCTCCACCTCCTGCCCGCCTTGCCATCGGCATGGCGCGACGGTGAGGTCGGCGGGCTCTGCGCGCGTGGCGGATTTGTCGTCGACCGCATGGTCTGGCGTGACGGACGTCTTGTCTCTGCCGTCATCCGCAGCACCATCGGCGGCCGGCTACGCCTACGCTCATACACTCCGCTCAATCTTCCTACCAAGGCAAAAGGCAACAACCCCAATCCGTTCTACGGCCAGCAGCCGACACTGCGTCCCATGATCAGCGAACAGGCACGCATCACCACCCAGCCGCTCTGCGAGGTTTATGAATATGACGTCGAGACAACGGCCGGACAGACGATAACCGTAGAGGTCAAAGGGGAATAAGATGGTGTTGTTTATTTAAACGCAAAGACGCTATGACGCGAAGTTTTTTTATCTGAACACAGAGGCACAGAGACACAGAGAATGAAAACTTTGCGTCTTTGCGGCCTTTGCGTTTAAAATATAAAATCTCTGTGTCTCCGTGTCTCTGTGTTAAGATAAAATATTCGCGTCTTTGCGTTTAAAATAAAATAATATGAACATAATAAGGAAATATCTGTCAATGGCGGCCGTGCTCATCGCCGGTCTGCCCATAACCTCCGGCGCGCAGACGCCATACAAGGACGGTTTTCTCAAACCCACGGACGAAAACCGCCCGCTCATCATCTGGCAGTGGATGGACGGACTCGTCACCAAGGAGGGCATCACCAAAGACCTTGAGGCATTCAAGGCCGCTGGGCTGGCGGGAGGTCAGAACTTCCAGATTGGCGAGCCTCGTCGGCGACCCGACATGCGCCATCGGCAGCGAGAAGTGGAAGACGATGATGCGCTGGGCGATGGAGGAGTGCCAGCGGCTGGGACTGAGCTTCGGCACGCACAACTGTCCGGGATGGTCGTCAAGCGCCTACGGAAATGTCACGCCGGAATATTCGATGCAGAAACTCGTGTTCTCCGAGACACGACTGACGGCTGAGGATATTCTGAACATAAAGAAAAGGAAAACGGTCCGGCTTCCCCGTCCCGATGTCGACCCGAAATATGATTATTACGAGGACATCGCCGTGCTGGCCATGCCCGCCGATTCGACCGTCGGCAAGGACGACATCGTCGACCTGACGCAATATATGGCGGAAGACGGAACCCTGACCGTTCCGCGACAGATGGCGGAGACGCTGAAGACCCGCCCTGCAGTGCTGCGCTTCGGCCACACGACCAATGGAAAGACCAACGAGGCGCAGTCGCCGGTGTCGGGTCAGGGACTGGAGTGTGACAAGATGCGCCGCGAAGCCGTGAAACACTTTTGGGACGGCTACCCGCAGATGCTCATTGACTTGGCCGGTGACATGGCCGGCAAGACGTTCAACCGCATCGAGATTGACAGCTACGAGGCGGGCGGACAGGATTGGAGCGTCGTTCTTCCCGACGAGTTCCGCTCGCGCAAGGGCTACAGTCTCATGCCCTATCTGCCATCTATCGTCGGACGCGCCATAATCGGCAGCAAGGAGGAGGATGCGCGGTTCAAAAAGGATTTCACCGACGTACTGACGTCACTCTTCGCCGAAAACTACTACGGCTACATGGCCGAGCTGGCCGAACGCACACCGGGCATGAAGCTGCTCATCGAGCCTTACGGCACGGGCGGACAAAAGCCGTTCCGCGTGCTCGACATCTACAAGATTCTGAAAGAGTCGCCCAACGCCATCGTTGCCACCGAATTCTGGGTTGAGCCCAACTGGGGATGGAAGGACATGGCCGGACATGAGAAGGTGATGCGCAACACGCAGCGCCCCATGCTTGTGGCCGAAGCATTCACGTGCTGGCCGCTCCACGCATGGCAGGATGACCCGCAGTCGCTCAAACCCGTGTGCGACCGTGCTTTCTGTACCGGCGTCAACCGCATGATGCTCCACGCCGGCGCGGCCAATCCTTGGCCGGACATTGAACCGGGAATGTCGTTCGGCAAGTGGGGAACGCAGTTTGTTCCCGGGCAGACATGGTGGAAGGCGGGCGGCGCACGCGCGCTGTTCGACTATATGGCGCGGTGCCAATCACTGTTGCAGCGCGGTGTGCCGGCCAAGGACCAGCTCCGTCTGACGGACCGTTTCAAGACCTATCGCCGCACGGACGGTGCCAACGACATCATCTTCCTCTGCAACCCGACGGACCGTACGGTAGCCGACACTCTCCGCTTGGCCGAATTCATCGGGAACCGCAGCGTGGAATTGTGGGACCCCTACTCCGTCACGATGGCCGCGCAACAGCAGAAAGACAGCATAGTCGTCACGATTGAACCGAACGGCTCTCGCTTCCTCGTCATCTGCGGTCTGCAACCCATGACACCGACTGCCGATATGTATGCCGCAGGATCCAATCCACCCGAAAACGCTCTGCTCACACAGCACGGCGACACTCCCGCTGCATCCGTAGATCTCTGCAAGGGCTGGACCCTCTCCTTCCCGACATCGGCCAACGGTCCGACAACAGTCATGACCGATACGCTCTTCGACTGGACAACATCGGCCATGGACGAGCTCCTCTATTTCTCCGGCACGGCCACCTACACTCGCACCGTAACGTTGAAGAAGAAGCAACTGAACGGACGGCGCGCCGTGCTCAGTCTCGGCGACGTCAGGAATATGGCGGCCGTACGTGTCAACGGAAAGACGTTCCCCGTCATGTGGAAAGCTCCGTTCCTGCTCGACGTAACGCCGGCTCTGCACAAAGGCGTCAATACAATAGAGATAGACGTGACTAATCTTTGGCCCAACCGCATGATAGGAGACGAGCATGAGCCTGACGACATCGAATGGTCGGAACCGTTCCAATACACCTATGCACCGGGCTCGCCCGTGGCCGGATGCTTCATGAAGTCCATACCCGACTGGCTGCGCGACGGCACGCCACGTCCGTCGAAAGGCCGCAAGACCGTAGGTTGCTTCAAGTTCTTCACCGCCGACTCGCCGCTGCTCCCGTCAGGACTGATGGGTCCCGTCGAGCTGATATTTGAATGACGTCACCGATGACCATATAATATAATGTGTATTCACCAATAACTATATAACATAATGTATAAGACTATCCGCAACGTAATAGTTGCCACAGCCTTATTGATTGCCTCAACGGCCGTCAAGGCACAGGAGTATCAAGTGAAAGTAAGCGAGGCGCAGGAACCAATGGAGAATGGCGTGTATGAACCGACATGGGAGTCGCTGCGCCAATACGAGACACCGGAATGGTTCCGTAACGCCAAGTTCGGTATCTGGGCCCACTGGGGACCGCAGTGCGTGGAAGGCTCAGGCGACTGGATGGCCCGCGAGATGTACATGGAAGGTACAGGCAAGTACAACTACCATCTCAAACACTACGGCCATCCGTCGGAGTTCGGCTTCAAAGACGTGCTGCCGCTGTTCAAGGCAGAGAGATGGGAACCGGAAAAGCTCGTGCAGTTCTACAAGGAGATTGGCGCCGAATACTTCTTCGTGCTCGGCAATCATCACGACAACTTCGACCTCTGGGACAGCCAGTATCAGGAATGGAACTCCATGAACATCGGACCGCGGCGCGACATCCTCGCCGAATGGGCGGCGGCAACGAAAAAAGCGGGACTGCCGTTCGGCATATCGTTCCACGCCGACCACGCTTGGATGTGGTATGAGCCGGCGCGGCGTTTCGACCTGAAAGGAGAAAAACGCGGTGTGAAATATGACGGATGGCTGACGAAGGAGGACGGCTACCGCCCCAACGCCGACGGCACGGAGAAGTGGTGGAAGGGTCTCGACCCGCAGAAACTCTACGCGCAGGACCACGACATGAGCGACAAGATGTGGGACAACAAGGGAATACACAGTCAGTGGGGATGGGGCAACGGTGCCGTGATACCGACGGAGGAATATATCACCAACTTCTACAACCGCACGCTCGATGCCATCAACCGCTATTCACCCGACCTGATATACTTTGACGTCACAGTCCTGCCATTCTATCCGGTGAGCGACGCGGGCATGAAGATTACAGCCCACATGTACAACCGCCATCTGAAAACAAAAACCGCGACAAGGCCCCGCAACAGTGGCAAGCCCGACCCGGGAGTGGTGTTCGGCAAGATTCTTACCGACGAACAGAAGGAGGCCCTCGTATGGGATGTGGAACGCGGAGCGCCCAACAGGATCATGGAACGGCCGTGGCAGTGCTGCAACTGTCTCGGCGACTGGCACTACAACAATTCGACATACGAACGTAACCGCTATAAGTCGGCCGCAACGGTGGTGAAACTGCTTGTCGACATCGTGAGCAAGAACGGCAACATGTTGCTCAACGTGCCGCTCAGGGCCGACGGAACGTTCGACGAGAAGGAAGAAGCCATACTCCGTGAATTCGGTGCGTGGATGAAAGTCAACAAGGAAAGCATCGTCGGCACCCGTCCGTGGCGCATCTTCGGTGAGGGGCCCATCGCTGACAGCGACATCGCCATCAAGGCTCAGGGGTTCAACGACGGCCAATACACCAAGGCCGGCGCCGACGAAATCCGCTTCACCGCCAAGGACAATGTCATCTACGCCACGGCCCTCGCATGGCCCGACGACATGACAGTGAACATCCGCAGCCTTGCCGACGAAAAAATAAAGTCAATAGAACTGCTCGGCTATGGTAAGGTGAAATTCTCACAGGCCGACGGAAGGCTCACCGTCACCCTGCCGAAAAAGGTCAACACAATTGCTCCGGTGTTGAAAATAAGATAAGTCATGTAACATTTTCAGTTACCGATGGCCATGTTTCCAAACGCCATCATCTGTTAAGGCATCCATCATCAGACAATAACAAAAACCGGGTTCATGCGAAAGTGCATGAACCCGGTTTTTGTTATAGACATATACAACTCCGGACGCGGTCTTCTGCCTCAACACGCTCTTCGCCGTGCCACCGTGCAGCTGTATCATTCAGAATATCG
>USFX01000085.1 GCA_900553965.1 uncultured Prevotella sp. | reverse complement strand
ATGCCTATCGGCAGAGCCGTTTCAAGCGCGATTGGGCCGGAAGATACGTGATTACGTATGTCACCTATCGCTTGAACTGTGTCTTCTGCCCCAATCTCGATTACGGAAACATCCGCGCGGAGCTGGAGCGCAAGGGCGTCACCACGCCCACGGCGGCGGAGCTGCGGCAGGTGATAACGGACATACGGCGCGCGAAACTGCCCGACCCGGAGGTGGAGGGCAACGCCGGCAGCTTCTTCATGAACCCCGTAGTGACGCGCGACGTCTACGAAAGACTTGCCGCGGAGTATGACGGCATGCCCCATTATACCGTCGACGACGCCCATGAGAAGATTCCGGCGGGCTGGATGATAGAACGGTGCGGATGGAAAGGACGGTCGCTCGGACGTGCCGGTGTCCACTCGCGTCAGGCGCTCGTGCTCGTCAACCGCGGCGGAGCGACGGGACGGGAGATAGTGGCGCTGTGTGAGGCCGTGCGCGGCGACGTGAAGGCGAAGTTTGGAATAGACATAACACCTGAGGTCAACATCGTATGAAGATAACCCTGCTTGGAACCGGAACGAGTAGCGGCGTTCCCACGTTGGGTTGCTGCTGTGACGTCTGTACGAGTCCTGACGCCCGCGACAAGCGCACGCGCTGTTCCGCGATGGTCGAGACGGCGTCGACACGTCTGCTCATCGACTGCGGCCCTGACTTCCGCCAGCAGATGATGGGGCGCGAGTTCAGGCGCATCGACGGCATCCTTGTGACCCATGCCCACTACGACCACGTCGGCGGAATTGATGACGTGCGGCCTTACTGCAAGTTCGGTGACGTTGACATCTACGCTGACGCCTGTGCCTCGGCGTCATTGCGTCAGGCTCTTCCTTATTGTTTCGCGGCAGAGAAATATCCCAATATCCCCAATATCTGCCTTACGACCATCGCTCCCCATGTGCCGTTGCACATCGGTGATATTGACGTTATGCCGATAGAAATCATGCACGGCCGGCTGCCGATATTGGGCTACCGTTTCGGCCGCTTCGCCTACATAACCGACATGAAGTCCATTGGCGACGCCGAACTGACGTATCTCACTGGCACGGAAGTCCTCGTCGTCAACGCCCTGCGTTTCGTGAAGGAGCACCATTCCCACCAGCTTGTCAGCGACGCCGTGGATTTTGCGCGTCGGGTGGGGGCGCGCCGCACGCTGCTGATTCATTCCAGCCACCATATCGGACGGCATGAGGAGGTCAACCGCCAGCTACCCGAGGGCGTGGAGATGGCCTACGACGGGCAGGTGCTGGAGGTGTGAGGCGAGCGTTCTGGCTCTTTGGGGTTAAGACGGTAGTAAGAAAGTGAGCCTTTTTTACGTGGGACACTCTGAAAGGGTGGGTATTCGATATTGAATTTAAATAAATGCCAATTACGTGTGCGCCCGAAGATTATGTGTGCGAAGGTGTCGCAGAACCACACTCGCACCTGTAAATAGATGTTTTTGGTGATTTTGAACACCCTACATTTCAATTCTGTGAATTGTCACGGTATGGTCTTGTAAATATTACTCGGCGAAAACCCATGACAAATGAAAATTCCGTTCTGGAACCGTCCAGAGGCTCTGAAAACGCTGCGGAACGGTGGACGTCCTGCCGTAAGGGTCTCCCGAGGTTGCGGCGGGGCCCTTACGGCAATGCAACGGCGGCCTCGTTGGGAGATGGGAACGGCCCCGTTGCAGACCCGGGAGGCCCTTACGGCAGGAAAAAAGGCGGTTTTGGGGGCCGGAAAAGCGATTTTTAGGCCGTTTTAGATTGCACAGATTTTGTTTTCGTCGGATAACTTTCTTGTTATCAGCTGTTTATTTTTTGCACACGGAATACTGCGGAATTTGCGGCCGTCGGGAAAATATTTCTCAAAGTGGGGCGTATTTGTGGTGTTTTGAGGGCATTTTTGAGGTGTTTTGTCGGTTGTTTTCGGGGAAGATTGAGGGATGGGGAGAACCGAAAGTAGGGACGTGCCTTTGGCACGTTGACGCAATCTGTTGATATTCAATAAACGTCGCAAAGCGATATCCATACAATCGGGGTGGTGTATATGATTTGCAGCATCCTCCATACAGTGATGACGATACGTTGCATCAGATATGTTTCAGACGGGCAAAAACAAGATTATGCCCCTACGGAATCTGAGGAGGCGGAATCGGAAAAGGGAGGGTTTCGTGGATAGAAGGATTGCTGAATCTGCGGTGCAGCGTTTAGTTAAATTTATGCTTTATGCTTCCGGATTTGTTACATAAAGGGCGATTTTGGTTAAATAATGTTGTAAAAGTGAAGTTTTGGGGTGAATTTTATTGCATATTAAAATAATATTCTTAATTTTGCAGTGTGTTTTTCATAGTATTAGATTTAAGGTTAACAAAGATTGGAGTACAGCGGTACTCCTTTTTTTTATGTCTTTATGTGACGTGTCGCCATGTTTTATGTGACGTATCGTCGTGTTTTTTATGTGACGTGTTCCGTGCCTTATGTGATGTATTGCTACGTTTTGGAAAGCGTGTCGTCATGTTTTGGACGACATGTCACAATGTCTGGAATGACATACCGCCGGTTCATCGTTTCTTTCTTCCGAATAGATGGCCGTATTGTTTGACGAGCTTTCTGGCGAGCATGAAGGCGTCGAAGGCTGTTATGCTCTTGCTTACAATGCTTGTTATCATCTCTCCGCGCGTGCTGGCTTTCTTCTCCGTGAAGAGGTCTTCCCATAGTCCGGCTACGACTTCACCTTTCCGTTGTATCTCGGTCCGGAGTTCCTCCTTGCGTATTTCAAGCTCTTCGAGGGTGTTGATTGTGTGTCTGTCGGTTTTCATAAATGCCTTGTTGTTTTTCATCATGGGTCTATCCTAAAAGAGTCTTTGTCATGAACCGGACGAGCGGACGCTCTATCCACTTCTTGCGGAAAGTGAAGATGACGCATAGTAAGACGAGGAAGAATGCGGCCACGAGGGCAAAGGCGCTGGCCGTGCCGGTGTGAGGCGCCATCCAGTAGACTGTGGCGAAAGAAAGATAGAAGAGAACGGCAATCATCAGGATGAAGAAGATGATGGCTAGAGTGAGTGCCGTCACGAGGCGTACCAGTTTGTCGATTACATCGAACTTCAGGTATTCTTTCTGAAGTCCGATGTAATCCTTGAGCACAGTTACGAGCTGTGCCAGTGATTCTACGTTTTTGTCGCTTGATAACATAAGCTCTCAACTGTGGCCGGCGTGGCTTTGTCACGCCGGGAGTGTGGGTCAAATGGCGGGTGTCGCCTCTTCGATGTCGTCAACGAGGTCGCCGACTTCCTTGCGTGACAGCTTGATGTTGTGCTTCTTGAGGAAGTCATCAACAGCGTCGGTGATTTTCTCGCGTGTGTCCTTGCCTTTTTCAGGAGCCAACAGAAGTCCTACAACTGTTCCGGCGAGTGCTCCGCCGAGGAATGCTCCGATGTAACCTAAACTTTTCATAAGCATTTGAATTTTTAATGGTGAAACAATTGTTTTGGTTCGCAAATGTACGAAACTTATTCTGAAAGGTGCTCAACGGGACTCTTGTTTTTTGTTAAAACGTCGGTATTTTCCTCATTTAACAAACTTTATGCACGATGATGTGCGGGGTTTGGATGATATTTTGTAACTTCGCACAAATATTTTTTGAAAAGAAGTAATCTAAGTTTAATTATTAAATAAGGTATTTAAAGATGAAGAAATACATGGTGTTATGTGCGGGACTGTGTGCAGCCGTTGCTTTTACGAGCTGTAAGTCGAGTGAGAGTGCTTATAAGAAAGCCTACGAGAAGGCAAAGGCTCAGGAGACGGCCCAGCAGACGGCAGAGCCTATACAGCAGGAGACCAACGTGGTTACTCCTATTGTGGAGAAGCCCGTTACGGAGACCCAGGTTCTCGACAATACGGACAATGTTCAGGTCCGTCAGGAGAATGTCTCTCTTGTCAATGGCTCAGGCCTCAAGGCATACAGTGTCGTTGTCGGCTCATTCTCGTTGATAGCCAACGCAGAGGGACTCCAGCAGACTTTGCGTAACGGCGGTTATGACGCTCAGATCGTGAAGAACGAGGAACGCAATATGTATCGCGTTGTGGCTGCAACATTTGACAGCAAGGCAGACGCTGCCGCCAGCCGCAATGAATTCCGCACGAAATATCCTGATGCCTGGCTGCTCTTCAGCGGCCGTTGATAGGGGACGATATATTCACTGAAGCGTGGCCCGGATACTTTCGATTGACTACGGCAAGAAACGCACAGGACTTGCAGTCACCGACCCTCTCCAGATTATCGCGGGAGGGTTGGCGACTGTTCCTACGTCCGGACTGATGGCGTTCTTGAAGGACTATGTCGCCCGTGAGGAGGTTGAGCGCATCGTTATCGGTGAACCGCGTCAGCCCGACGGACGGCCGAGCGAGAATCTGGAGCGTGTGAGGCAGTTCGTGGCCCGGTGTCGCAAGGAGATGCCGCAGGTGCCGGTGGACTATTATGACGAGCGTTTCACGTCGGTCCTGGCCCATAAGGCCATGATCGACGGCGGACTGGGCCGGAAGGCGCGGCAGAACAAGGAGCTGGTGGACGAAATCAGCGCCACCATCATTCTGCAGGACTATATGCGGGCTAATCCGCGTCGGTTTTAACCGGCTGCCGCTGCCGTATGCTCCTGAATACATTATGAATAAGAGAGTTTAACCGTTAAAATCCATTCCGCATGTGTCAGACGCGGGACGGCACGCGACGTCGATGAGACTGTGCCGGCCGATGTGTCTGCCAAGGACCGGGGTGGAATTGTTTCATACAATGATATTACCTATTTATATATACGGCCAGCCTGTTTTGCGTAAGGTGGCTGAGGATATTCCCACGGACTATCCTAATCTGAACGAGTTGATACGTGACATGTTTGAAACGCTGACAGAGTCGGAGGGTGTCGGACTTGCTGCTCCGCAGATTGGCAAGGCCATTCGTGTTGTGGTGATTGACCTCGACGTTCTGTCGGACGATCTGCCGGAATACAAGGACTTCCGCCGTGCATACATCAACCCCCATATCGTGGAATATGACGACACGGAGACGGAGGCGATGGAGGAGGGCTGTCTCAGTCTGCCGGCCATACATGAGAAGGTGACGCGCCCGACACGCATCCGTGTGAGCTATCTCGACGCCGACCTCCAGCCCCATGACGAATGGGTGGACGGCTATCTGGCCCGCGTGATGCAGCATGAGTTCGACCATCTGGACGGCAAGGTGTTCATCGACCGCATTTCCCCGCTGCGCAAACAGCTCATCAAGAACAAGCTGCGCGCACTGCTCCAAGGCCGCTACCGCTGCGGATATAAGACCAAGGCGGCGGTGAGGAAGTAGGAGGAATTAAGGTCTTTTGGTGCATGATTTAGTGCAGAGGTCTCTTAGTGCAGAGGTATGAGTGCAGAGTGACGAGGTATGATTACCTTTAAGTGTTGCTTTGAACGCAAAATAATGAATACGGATTACTTTTTTATATTGAATATAAACCGCCATTCATAATTTATCCCTGAAAAGTAATCATACCTCTTCACTCATCACTCTGACCTCTAACCTGAGCACCACTCTGACCTCTAAACTTTATAATTATGCGTAAAAGGATTGTTGTCTTCATATCATTATTCATGCCGCTTGTCGCAATGGCGCAGTTCAATACCGACAGACTGGTGACGATAGGGCGCAGTGCGCTCTATTTTGAAGACTATGTCCTTTCCATGCAGTATTTCAATCAGGCCATCAGCGCAAAGCCGTATCTGTATGAACCGTGGTTCTACAGGGCCGTGGCGAAATATTATCTCGATGATTTCTCCGGAGCGGAGAGCGATTGTTCGGAGGCCATAGAGCGCAACCCCTACGTCGTCGGGCTCTATGAACTGCGCGGTCTGTCGCGCATCAGGCAGGAGAAATATGACGGTGCCATCGAGGACTACGTGCGGGCGTTGAAGTATGATTCCGAGAACCGTATGCTGTGGCATAATCGTGTGCTTGGCCGCATACAGAAGAAAGACTATGACGCGGCTTTGGCCGACATCGACACCGTGCTCACCCGATGGAGCACATACGCCCGCGGATATGCCATGAGGGCAGAGGTCTATATGCAGCAGAAAGACACAGTGAAGGCCATTGAGGCTTTGGACAAGAGCCTGGAGCTGGACCCGTATGACGGCGGGACATGGTCGGCGCGGGCAGTGATGAGCCTTTCGGCGGCCAAGTGGCAGGAGGCGGAGGAATATCTCGATAAGGCTATCCATCTCGTGCCGAAGCAGTCGGGCAATTATATCAACCGTGCTTTGGCGCGTGTCAACCGGAACAACCTGCGGGGAGCCATGGCCGACTATGACACGGCGCTGGATCTGGACCCGAACAACTTCCTCGGACATTACAACCGCGGTCTGCTCCGTGCTCAGGTTGGCGACGACAACCGCGCGATAACGGACTTCGATTTCGTTCTCGACCTTGAACCGGACAATATGATGGCTCTCTTCAACCGTGCGCTGCTGCTCGACAAGACGGGCGACTTGCGCGGGGCTATACGCGACTATACGAAGGTGATAAAGGAGTTCCCGAACTTCTGGACCGGACTTCAGTATCGTGCGGCCTGTTACCGCCGCCTCGGAATGGTGAAACAGGCGGAGGCTGACGAGTTCCGTGTCTACAAGGCACAGCTGTACAAGCATCTTTACGGAACGCAGCCGCGTCTCAACAAGGAGCAGCTGCGCAAGCGGAGTGACATCGACCCTGATAAATACAACCAGCTCGTGGTGGCTGACGAACAGGACGTGGAGCATGAATATGAGAGCGAATACCGTGGACGTGTGCAGAACCACAAGGTGGACATGGCGTTCATGCCGATGTTTGAACTGTCGTACGAGCAGCACCGCACGGAAGTGAAGCCGTATATGGCCTACGACAGGCAGGTGGACGCTTACAATCAGAAGATGTCTGCGGTGGACCATATATATATAAACTGCAATCCGACGGTGCTCGACGAAAAGAAGTCAACCTTCTATTTCTCGTACATCGACAGCCTTTCTACGGTGCTCTCACGTGTCGGCGGTACCGGCGTCGAGGTCGTACGGCCGTTGATAAACAGGGCCGTGGCATATTCGGTGACGCAGAATTTCGACAGCGCGATAGAGGATCTGACGGCATGTCTGCGTGCCGACAGTACGATGGCGATGGCTTATTGGCAGCGCGCCGTATGTCAGTGGAAGCAGAACGAGTTCAACGCTTCTCAGGGCGACGACGTAACGCTGAAGTCGGCCAACGTCATTGATGACCTCACACAGGCCATACGCTTCAACAGCCAGTGTGCTTATCTGTATTATAACCGTGGCAATGTCTATGCTTCGCGCAAGGAATATGTCCGTGCGATAGACGAATATACCCGCGCCTTGGATATTGACCACAATCTGGCCGAAGCCTATTACAACCGTGGTTTGGCCCGTCTGCTGAGCGACAAGACCGATGAAGGAATCAGCGACCTCAGCAAAGCCGGTGAACTGGGGCTGTACATGGCATACAGTGTGATAAAGAAATACAGGAAGTGACACGGCGGGGTGGGGCATGGAAGGCATGCCCGCCGCGACATTTGAACGCGGAAGACAGGGCCGTGGCAGAGCATAACGATAACAGTGAAAATATCGACGGTGACAATGAATAACGGAACAGGAATGAAAAACGAATCTCCGCTGCGGCTGGCCATAGTGGTGCCGTGCTATAAGGAGGAAAAGGTGCTCACGGAAACGACGCGCCGTCTGACGGACGTCATTACGTCGTTGGCGGAAGAGGGGCGTATTTCGGCGGACAGCTATATCCTTTATGTCAATGACGGAAGCAGCGACGGGACGTGGCCGCTCATAGAGAGCCTTCATGAAACCAACGGTTTTGTCTGCGGAGTGAACCTCGCCGGCAATGTCGGCCATCAGAATGCGCTTGTCGCCGGATTGACCGTGGCCGTCGAACGTTGTGATGTCGCTGTTACGATAGATGCCGACCTGCAGGACGATGTCAATGCCATCCGCGGGATGTTGCAGCGCTATGAAGACGGTTGTGACATCGTTTATGGAGTACGTGCAGGCCGTAAGAGCGACACGTGGTTCAAGCGTTTCTCTGCCCAGACGTTCTACCGGCTCATGGCAGCAATGGGAGTGAAGTCTGTCTATAACCATGCCGACTACCGTTTGATGAGCCGCCGCGCCGTGAAACATCTTCTCCGGTTCTCCGAACGCAATATATTCCTGCGCGGCATCGTTCCCCTTGTCGGCTACCGCACAGCCAGTGTGTATTATGACCGCACCGAACGTTTTGCCGGAGAAAGCAAGTATCCGCTGAAGAAGATGCTGGCCTTTGCCTTCGACGGTATCACCAGTTTCTCTTCATATCCCGTCCATCTTGTCCTTTATCTCGGCATAATGTTCATATTCATAGCCTTCTGCATACTCGTGTGGATTCTCTATACCTACGTTTCCGGCCATGCCGTACAGGGCTGGTCATCGCTGATGCTGTCGCTGTGGTTCTGTTCCGGCTGTATTCTCATCGGTCTTGGAATAGTTGGGGAGTATGTCGGCAAGATATATATAGAGGTGAAGGGCCGTCCGCGGTTCAACATTGAGCGTGTGCTGATGCACGGAGGACAGGCTGACGATGATTCCGAGGACGAATCAATAGTGAGCGGCAAGGATGAAAATACAGGTTTCTGATATTTTCAAAAAGGTTTCTGATGTTTCAAAAAAAGGCTTTTGATTATGAAAAGACATGTGTCAGGAATGAGAATATTGATTCTCGCGATGTTGCTGTTCGGCGGCAGTTCCGTGGCTGAGGCCCAACTGTCCACCGCCAGAAAACTTGTCTCGATGGCCATACCCAATTCTGGATTGGAGGAAATACATGGAGAAGTGGTTGAGTTATGTAAGGTTGTTAGGAGTGATGTTGAAGCTCTTAACATCATGTCGAAGGGCTTCCCGCTGTTGGAGGACAGTGTCGGGGTGTTGACAAAGCGTGCTGCCGCCTGTGGAATAACGCTTGATGTACAGCTCGGAACGATGCCATCGCTGCCGGATACGGCCGTTGTCAAAACGCAGTTCAGTGAGGAAGAATATCAGAAACTAAGCAAAATCAAGAAGACGTCCTATCTCTTCAAGACCCACAAGGCGCTGCGGGCCGAGCATGATGGCTATGCTGTGATGATTGATAGAGCTGACGTCAAACTGAAGGAGATATTCGGTTTTCTTGATGAGACAAGCGGAAATATAAGACAGCGGGAGCTTCGCACAGGCCGCACCAATCCCGCCGTCGAATGGATGGATGCTGCCGGCAGACAGGCCATTGAGCTTCTGCGTAACAATGCTGATGAGAGGAAAGGACGTCAATAATGTCCCGCTGAATCATTATAATCCTTGTTTTTGTGCATGTTATGGCAAAAAAGCCCTTACGACATGCCCGTGTTTTGATAAAAATACATACCTTTGCATGAGATAAGCCGCATCCGGTGATTTGAAAGGAGACTTCCATCGCATCGGGTTGCATTATCCCTAATCGTCGGATAAAGTCGAAGTATATAAATCGATTAAAACCGAAACAAATATCGGCCAAACCGAAATAAGCATCGATTAAAACCAAAACATATATTGTAGATATGATTAACATTAAATTTCCTGACGGTTCTGTTCGCTCGTATGAGCAGGGCGTAACAGGATTGCAGATTGCCGAAAGCATATCACCGGCTTTGGCCCGCGACGTATTGGCCTGCGGAGTGAATGGTGAGACAGTAGAACTTAATCGTCCGATAAACGAGGACTCAACAATCGCGCTTTACAAGTGGGATGATGACGAGGGCCGCCATGCTTTTTGGCACACCTCCGCTCACCTGCTGGCAGAGGCGTTGCAGGAGCTTTATCCCGGCATACAGTTCGGATTCGGCCCTGCCATTGAGAACGGATTCTTCTACGATGTGCTGCTTAAGGATGGCGAGTCAATCAAGGAGTCAGACTTCCCCAAGATTGAAGCCAAGATGAAAGAGCTTGCCGGAAAGAAAGAACCTGTCGTTCGCAAGGAAGTGGCCAAGACCGACGCCCTTGCCGAATTCGGTGCTGCCGGACAGACATACAAGTGCGAGCACATCGATCAGGACCTTGAGGACGGCACAATAACGACCTATACACAGGGCGCTTTCACCGACCTTTGCCGTGGCCCGCATCTTCTGAACACGGGCGCAATCAAGGCAGTCAAGCTGACAAGCGTGGCCGGAGCGTTTTGGCGCGGCGACGCAACACGTGAGCAGATGCAGCGTCTCTACGGAATTTCGTTCCCCAAGAAGAAGATGCTTGATGAATATCTTGTCATGATAGAGGAGGCCAAGAAGCGCGACCACCGCAAGATTGGCAAGGAGATGGAGCTCTTCATGTTCTCCGAGCGTGTCGGCAAGGGACTGCCCATCTGGCTGCCGAAGGGCACCGAGTTGCGCCTGCGCCTGCAGGACATGCTGCGCAAGATACAGAAGCGCTACGGCTATCAGGAGGTGATAACGCCGCACATCGGTTCCAAGAACCTCTACGTAACGAGCGGCCACTATGCCCACTACGGCAAAGACTCGTTCCAGCCGATACACACTCCTGAGGAAGACGAGGAGTATATGCTCAAACCGATGAACTGCCCTCACCACTGCGAGGTGTTCGCATGGAAGCCGCGCTCATATAAAGACCTGCCTCTGCGCATAGCAGAGTTCGGCACTGTCTACCGTTACGAGCAGAGCGGCGAACTTCACGGCCTCACCCGCGTGCGCTCGTTCACGCAGGATGACGCCCACATCTTCTGCCGTCCTGATCAGGTCAAGAGCGAGTTCCTGCGCGTGATGGACATCATCCAGACCGTGTTCTCAACGTTCAACTTCTCTGACGATAACGTCGAAGTGCAGATTTCGCTGCGCGACCCCGAAGATCACGAGAAGTACATCGGCAGCGACGAGGTTTGGGCATCGGCCGAACAGGCCATCATCGAGGCATGCAAGGAGAAGGGACTGAAGGCAAAGGTAGAGTACGGCGAGGCAGCTTTCTATGGTCCGAAACTCGACTTCATGGTGAAAGACGCCATCGGCCGCCGCTGGCA
>USFX01000084.1 GCA_900553965.1 uncultured Prevotella sp. | reverse complement strand
GCTGCCGCCGTGTTGCGACGGGGCTGCCGCTGCAACGCAACAACGGCCCCGTCGCAACCCCGGGAGGGCCTTACGGCTCGGCTTCAGACGATTTTTTGAAGAAAAACGGGAACGAAAACGGCGGACCGGGGAATTTTTGCCGTTCCGTCGTTTCTATTTTGCGACTTTTTTTCGACGAAAAAACTGGCATATTTTCTTTACTGTTGTTTTTAGTAAGGGAGATAAAAGAAGATAGGGGAAGATAGAAGGAAATAGAAGACGTATGCCCTGTTGTGAAACAAAAGCTATCGTCCTCTATCTCCTTTTATCTTCCACTATCTTCTTTTATCTACCCTATTATGAATTCACAGTACGGCTGCTGACATTTCCTTTCCTATGGAGACAATGCCTTTCCTGATTTTATCCATCATCTCCGCACTTGGTTTCCACACGCCATATCTATAACGGGCGAGCTTGGTCCAGTGCATGCCGAGATATTCGGCAAATGCTTTCATGTCGAGATAGGGAAAACGGGACAGTAGACGGTTGACCTCATTGTCATAGTCCACGCTCTCAGTCTCAGAGAAATTGCTGATGTGAATGTCCTCATCCAGCTCTTCCCAACGTATGCTTCTGCCCTCATCCCAGATATAATAGTTCTCACGTTGGACCGTAGTTGCATTGAACAATGCTGGGAAAACCTCCAATGGCTGGCTCCGCTGCTCCCCTTCTTCTGTCAGAATGAAAATGCGGCCCCCTTCAAACCATAGCTTTTTTATACTATCTTTCATTTTTCTTATCCTTTTATTTGTCAAAGACTTTATGCCATGCGGCAATAATATCATCCTTATAGAAAACCACCGTGTCGACGGCTTTCTTTATCGTCTGGGCCTTAAGCCCGTTGTTCTCAATGACGGTAACTTCCGGCACGACCTGAATTTTCGCTGATATTCCTTGATATTCGATATGCACATGAATAGGCTCATGGTCATTCGGATAGAAGAAAAAACGTATTCCAAATACGTATAATACTGTCGGCATATCTTTTGTTTCTTTTTATTATTACAAATATAGGTATTGTATTTGATGTCCGCAAACTTTTAGACATTTTTTTTAAGTTTTCTTTGATGGGAAGGATGGGAGATAAAAGGAGATAGAAGAAGATAAAAGGAGATAGAAGAAGATAAAAGGAGATAAAAGACGTATGCCCTGTTGTTGAAACGAAAGCTATCGTCCTCTATCTCCTTTTATCTACATTTATCTTCTTTTATCTACCCCTTAAATCACTCCTCCATCAGAACGGATAGCCGATGGCGAAGTGGAGGCCGAGGCCGTCGGAGAACTTCGGGATGTTGTAGTAGCCGCTCTTGCCTGTCTTGTAGGGGACGTGGAGGGCTATGCCGAGGTCGAGGCGGATGACGATGAAGTCCATGTCATAGCGCAGGCCGACGCCCGTGCCGGTGGCCAGCTGGCGGAGGAATGAGCCCGCGCGGAACTCCGAGTCGGGACGGTTGGCGTCCTTCTTCAGCAGCCAGATGTTTCCCGCGTCGAGGAAGACGGCGCCGTAGAGACTGCCGAAGAGGTTGGCACGATACTCCAGATTGGCCTCCAGCTTGATGTCGCCCGTCTGGTCGAGATAAGAATAGGTGCTGTTGGGGGCGACATAGCGGCCCGGGCCGATGCTGCGCACGGTGAAGGCACGGATGCTGTTGGCGCCGCCGACGTAGAACTGCTCATTGTACGGGGCACGCTCGGAGTTGCCGTAAGCCCAGATTATGCCGCCAGCCACGTGGCCGACGAGCTGCGTCTTGCGGCTCAGCTGCCACGTCTTGCGGAGCGAGGTGTTCAGCTTGAGGAACTGGGCGAATGGATTTCCGAAGAGGTCTTTCTCCTTACGGCTGAAGTCCTTGCCCGCCGCCACGTAGAAGAGTGACAGGAGATTGCCCGCCTCAGTGACGCTCGTCTCCCATACAATGGGGTTCTGATAGCCCGCGGGGCTGGTGTATGTGTAGGTGTATTTTATTTTCGGGACAAACTGGTTGCGCATGGAGACGTAGATGGCGGGGTTGGCTCCCATAATGGAGTCAAACGTCGCCGTCGTGTTCCGCAGGAAGTTGTAGTCCAAGAGCAGCGGGCTCAGCTCGTGGCGGGAATTGGGCGAGGTCTGGAACTTATAGGTGAGACCGGCCGTGAGGGTTATCATCTTGAAATAGTCGGCACGGTTGAGGACGTTCGCCGACACGGAAAGCAGCGTCGACGGCGGCCGGTAGAAACGCTTGCGGCGGTAGAGTTTGAAGGGAGCCTCGATGCGCGGATACTCAATGGAGACATCGGCACCGTATTCATACGAGTTGATGGCCTTGTTGCTGCCGGCCACGCGGCGGCCCGTCTGCCACTCGTATGAGCCCTTGATGTTGAAGCTCAGCTTCTCGCCGCCGCGGAACGCGTTGCGCTTTGTGACGCCGAGCACCAGTCCGGGGCCCGTCCTGTCATTGCTCTTCAAGCCGTAGTTGGCCTCGATGGAGCCGTCGTAGGGCTTGTCGAAGACGCAGTTGAGCGTCATGTCGAGCGTGTCACAGGCCGCCGTGGTGTCCCGCGGGGTGAACGAGAAGTCGGAAATGGAGAACAGTCCGAGGCTGTTGATGACGCTGGCAGACTCCTGATAGTTGATCTGACTGTAGAGCTGGCCGCGCCGCAGCTTGATGTCGCGCAGCAGGGTGCGCATGCGGATGGGCGGCTTCTTGCCGGAATAGAACACCGAAAGATTGCGGTGGATGATTGAGTCGGTTATCTGCTCGGTCGTGGAACGGCGCAGGACGACCTTCATACGGCCCAGATGCCACTTGCGGAAGGCATTGGCGGGCATGTCGGCCATGGGCTGGACACGGAGCAGGACATTCCCGGGGTTGGACACAGAGTCGGCCAGATAGGTCGTATAGTCGGTCCGGTAGAAATAATAGCCGTTGTCGCGGAAGAGCGAGTGGAGCCGTCCACGCTCGCCGTCAAGGCTCGCCACCGAGAACGCCTCGCCTGTCTTCAGGCGGCTGTCCGCCATCGTGGCACGGATAAGGCTGTCCGCCTCCGGAGCATAACCCAGATAGCTGACCGAGTCGAGCGTATAGAGATGGTTGTTGGTGACGGTATAGCGCAGCTTCGCTTTCCTGTCGTTGCGCTTGGAGGGCAGCGTCTCGTATGTCACGTTGGCGTCGAAATAGCCGTGGGAGCGCAGCAGGTTCTTCGCCACCAGGGCACGCGTCTCGGGCTTTACGGCGCTCATCAGGACCGGTTCGCGGCCGAACGTCTTCAGCATCCAGCGCCCGAACTTCGACGTCGAATTGGCATATCGGTTGTATATCCACAGTTTCAGCTGAAACGGTGTGCGGTAATAGGAACTGCCCAGCAGCGCTCCGTTCGGTGCGGCGGCCAGCGCGGCCTCAACCTCCTCCTCCACTTCAGAGGAATAGCCGGCACTGTCGCGGTCCGTATAGACGGCCGGTTTCAGTCCCGTATAGAGCACTTCGCCCTCCGGGAGATTGCTCGTCGACGAACATCCGGCCAGCATGAGCACCACGACGACGGCCGGCATGACGGCCGAAAGCATGCCTGTTATGTTATTTCTTGTTTTCATCTGTCGTTAAAGTGTCTTGTTTTACGGGAAGAGCGGTGTGCTGCGGATTGACTCCTGCGGGCGTCGGCGCAGGACGGAATGGCGCCTGCGGAGCATTCCGTGAAGTGTCGTTGCTGCGGAAATTGAACAGTTGCCAGAAGCGGTCGGCCTTCTTTCGCCATACGAAACCGGCTCCATATTCGGTTATCCGGCCTTCGAGCATGTCGTAGGCCTCCTTGTTGTAGAACAGGCGGACATAGCGCATGGCCGTCTGGTCGATGCGGTATTCAAGCGAGACATTGTCTATGAAGGTCTGGTCCTGCTCCGCCCCCATCGCCTCGCTGCTGTTGTCGGAGAGCTTTCCACCGATGACGAAGCTGACGCGGTTGTTCCAGAAGCGCTTGGCGAACTTGAAGGAATAGTCGTTGTAGGTGTTGCCCGTGGCGTCGGAGTTCTGGTCCATGCCGACACTGATGTCCACCGTGCGCAATGCGTTGCCCGCAATGCTGTTGATCTCGCTCTGCAGGAACGAGTTGAGCGCGCTGTTCATGGAGAACTTGCCCGTGTTTCCATCGGCTATATACATGCCCGTCGAGAGCATCAGGACGGCAATCTTGCCGCGCTCTTCGGCACTCATGGCAGCCAGCTCGTTGGTCAGCGTCATGTCCTCCGGCGCGTCCAGTGTGAACTCAAGGCCCATGTCGTTGAGCGTCTTGGTCACTTTGACACCGCAGTTGAAGAGCACGCTGCGGCTGTTTCCGCCGTCCTCGGTGCTCACGAGCGTCTTGACCTCCTCGGTGGCGGTGAGGTTCAGCCTCGGGTTCATCATGTCACCGGTGAACTCGATGTAGCTTCCCTGCGCAATCTTGAATGTCTTCAGCGGAATAATCGGCAGCGAATATTTCATCGTTCCCGAATTTATGGTGTAGCGGCCGAAAAGCTGCATGTCGTCCGTCGGGTTGTACTCCATGCGCAGTTCGCCTCCGCCCTCCAGGCTGACGTAGTTCGACCGGTCTGCGTTGAGAGCGCAGAAGATGTGCGCTCCCTGCTCTATGTTCACCATCAGGAGCATGTCCAGACCGCCGATTGGCGGCCGCTTGACCTCGACATGGGCCGTATCGCGGAAGTCGGTGAACGTCACGAGGTCCTTCAGGCGGTCGTCGGAGTTGAGCGGCGAGTCTTCGAGGATATACGTCATGTCCGTCTTGCCGAGCACGTCGAGCTGTCCGCGCATCTGAAGATTGTCCAGATCGCCCTTCAGCGAGCCCATGAAGTTGACGAACGCCTTGCCGTAGGCCACGGAGCCACGCGTCTGCTTGGCGTTGATGAGCTGGTAGTCGCGAGCTCTCATGCGCATATCCATCGTGATGCGGTCGAGGTTTGAGAAGTTAATATTGCCCGCGATGTTGAGCGGGTTGTCGTTGTAGGCATACATGGTGAAGTTCTCGAAGAGCAGATTGCTGCCCACGACGCGCACGGGGTCGTTGTCGAAGCGCAGCGTCACGCCGTAGGGAACGCTGACGAGATAGGACGAATCGAGCAGGACCTCGCCGTCGACGACAGGCCGTGAGGGCACGCCCTTGACGCTGACACTGCCTTCCGCATAGCCGGTGAGGCCGAAGAGCTGGTCGGGCATGAAGCCGTTGACCGTCGTCAGGGGGAAGCGCGTCATGTCGAACGTGGCGTCGAGATAGCCGTCCTTGCCCTCGTCGCGGTATGTTCCGCTGAGCAGTCCGACCTCGCGGCCGTTCTGCGTGAGCGTGGCTTCGACCACATGGGTGCTATCGTCCTTCATAAGATAGGCGAACTCGGAGCCAATGTCGCCCATCGGACACTTCTCGTAGGTCATCTTCCGGACGCTCATGTCGGAGACCATCGCGAGCTGCCGCTCCTTGTCGAGCATGAGGTGGAAGTCGCCGTTGAGCAGTCCACTGATGCGCGGGGCATACGGCATGACGGACGTTATCTTGTCGAGGTCGAACTGATTGAGGCTGACGGTAAGGTCCTGAAGCATGTCGGGGTTCTGGTCGTCGGAGTATATCTTCACACCGGTGCCGTCGTCGGCCACGAGGTCGACCTTGGCCTCGATGCGGCGGTCGCGCCCGAGAAGGATGAAATTGTCGTGATTGAGATTGAACTCCTTATATCCCAGCGTGGGACGGTCCGGCAGGAGGTGGACCTGAAGGCCGCTGTCGCATACCTCCGCCCTCGTGCCGATGAGCACGCCAAGGCGGTCGTCGCGGTCATAATAGCGCAGATTGAGCTCCGCTCCGCGTTCGAGGATAGTTCCGGCCATGAGCGTCTTGAAGACAAACTGGGGATTGCGGCGGTTGTTCTGGACGATGCCGCTGAAGCGTACGTTGGATTCTTCCTGCCGGATGTGCATCCGGATGGTGTCGATGCGCATGCTGTCGGCCGTGAGCGAATAGACGCGCATGTCGCCGTTGATGCCCTCCTGCGGTGAGGTGCGCATGTCGATGGCGAAATCGTCGAACGTGATTCCACGGAAACGGAGCATGTTCGCCACGGGATTGTCCGCCCCGCTGGTGAGCCGCAATTCCATGACGGGGAGCAGCTCGCGGAGCTTCGGCTGGTCGATGACCTTGTTGTTCATCTGCGCCATCACCTCGTCGGCGAGCGTCCGGCCCTGAGCGGCCAGCTGCTCATAGCCGCATCCGGCCGTCATATAGAGGTCGAGATTGCCGCTGGAGACCTTTGCCCATGTCGTGTCACAGCAGGTGAGCATGTCGAGCGTGAGGTCCTTGGGGCGGTAGGTCTTCTTTTCGGTGCGTATGGTGAAGTCGTTGAAATAGCCTTTAACGGCGTGCGACTGCTTCATGTCCGACGCCACGTCAACATGGGCGCACATCCCCACCTGCATGGGCTTCTCCACGAGGCGCAGCCGATAGAGGTCGGCACGGCCGAGGTCGGTGCTCAGCGTGGCCTCGACGCGCTTGGGGTCGAGAAGAGCGTCAAGGCTGACAGTTCCGTCGGCAAGCTCATTGCGGCTCTCGATGTCTGCCCGGGCACGGCCGTCGGCCATCCGGACATCGGCACGTATGTTGCCCAGCCGCCATGCCGTTCCGTAGTCGAAACGCGAGACTTCGGCCTTGGCCGTCAGACGGCTGCGGCGCGAGAGCATGTCGGTTCCGCGGCCGTCGACCTCGGCACGGGCCGTAACGGTATATAGAGAGTCGTGGGGCATGAAGTGGTGGAGATTGATCCGGTCGACGTCGACCGTGGCGCGATAGGCCGTGGCACCGGCGTCAAAGGAGCCGTCAACGCTCACCGTTCCTCCACCCTCACCCAGCTTCAGCTTCGCTCCGTAGCGGCTGCCGTCGGCCGTCAGGCGTCCGTCGAGCGTGATGCCGTGGGGAACGCGATAGTTCCGTGCCGTTGCGGCGTCGGCCAAAGCCGTCAGGAACGACAGGTCCTGCGTGCGGCCTTTCAGACGGATGTCGGCCCGTAGCCGCTTAATGTCCGAGAGATTGTCGGCCCGGCCGTCGGCCGTCAGCGAGAACGCCGTGGGCAGCTCGACCGTCAGGCCCGTCAGGTCGACGTGACGCATGTTTCCGCCGGCCGAGGCCCGCAGGGTCAGCGGACGGTTGGGATAGCTGCGGACGAACTGCGGAGACAGACCGCCGCAGAAGCGCATGATGTCCTGCTTTCCGATGGAGCCCATCAGACGCAGACTGACATGTCCCGGAGCGACCTTGTCCATGGCGTTGAGATCCATGGCCACACGCGCCTCCAGCTCCGAATCTGGCGTACGGAGGACAAGACGGGGCAGGTGAAGGCGTACGGAGTCCATCCGGACCTCGCCAACGATGTCGCTGATCTCGATGCCCGACCGCTCGCGCATGGCGAAGCGGCGGATGTTCAGCCGTGTCTCCGGTGCACAATAGTATATGGAGTCGAGCGCTACGGCAATCTTCGACAGTGACACGTGATTGGCGTCGAGACCGTCCTTGGCCCGCGGCTCCATCGTCATGTCATAGTCAACGGCGCCGTCCGCCAGCGTCAGGCTGCCCACGCCGTAGGCCGACGTGGCGAGGTCGACCGACGTCCGAAGGGCTTCGGCACGCCCCATATAGGCGTGGAGGCGGATGGTGTCGCCGGGGGTACGGAGGACGAGGTCGGTGCGTTCTATCGTCACGCGGTCGGCGACGATCTTCCATAAAGCCGCGCTCGTCGTTGTGTCCTCCTCGACGGTGTCGTTGAGGGCCACCATGACGCGGGCGTCGCTCAGCTCGGCGTCGTCGATATTGACCGTTCCCCGGCCGAGGTCAATCCCGCGGCTCCTCATGGCCAGCCGCCCGAGCGTTCCGCGGACATGTGCCGAGGGGACAAGTCCGACGGTATTGATGGCCGCACGGCTTATTTCCAGCTCGTCGACGACCACATTCCCCGAGAACAGCGGCCACAGCCTCACGTCGACAACCACGCGGCTGATGTCGGCGATGGTGTCCCGGCGCTGCGGAAGCGAGTCGGAGGGTTGGGTGACGAGTATATCGTCAACGCCGAGGTCGAGCGGGAAGACGAGCTTGATACGGCCCACGCTGATGTCCATTCCCGTCTCGCGGGAGGCGTATGCCGTAGCCTTGCCGACCGCCCACTGCTGCACGGGAGGCAGATAGAGCAGGACGGTAAGTATGACAAAAAGCAGAACGGGCGTCAGAAGGATGGCCCCAATCCACAGAAATATCTTCTTCATGATGCGGACGTTGATATGTTGTTCATACGGATAAGCACATTTCTCTTATTGCAAAGATAGTGCAAGCGAGCGCAATGAAAGTTTACTTTCAAATTCCCGAGTGCAGCCTATCTTATGCAAAGATAGTGCACGAGGAGCGCTATGTGAGCTCGCTCACAAATTGCCGAGTGCAGCCTATCTTATGCAAAGATATACTATTTTTCCGTAGAAACACGGCCGTTTAAGCGAAAAAAACAATGTTTGCTATTTATTAAAGAAAATGACATACCACCATGATGCTGGCGGCATGTCATTATATGAATCGGCTGCTCCTATGCTTTGCTGACCTATGATTCACTATAAGTCAGACGGATCCGGTCAGTTGGAGACCTTACGATATTCCGACAGCTCGTAATATTCCGTATACTCATTAGTATAATCAACTATCTCTACATTCTCCAAAACCAATTTAGAGCCAGTCACCTCTTTCACCGTAAACATGTCCGTTCCGTCTCCTGTCGTGATATAAAGGCATCCGTCCTTATAAGTCCACGTACCTTCGTCCTCGTCATACCATTTTCCGTCTTCGTATTCCAGGCTCTTGCAGGTTCCGTCTCCATTAAGTATAACCCTTGACGTATTGTCCTTTTCAGTTCCTTCCTCAATAACGGTTCCCTTATTTGTTTTCTTGTCATAGAGGGTTGCCTTGTTATAGAAAGACACACTCTCCCACGTTCCTACCAGTTCGGATGAGTTGCCGCCTTTATTGTCGTCATCATCATCTGAACATGCGCTAAAGCAGAACGTAATAGCGGTCACTAATCCTAACAGAAACCAAAATCTTGTTTTTTCATTGAGTACATTGTTTTATGTCTTTCAGTCCCCAAAAGACGTTTTCTTAAACCACGGAAGCGTGGAACTGCAATGTCATCTCTCTTGAATGAACGTTCCGGAAAAGGTTCTGTGAAGAGACAACAGACGCCAACGCCAGGCATAAAAGCCTCAATGGCAGTTGCGTTCTCCTCGAAAATTTTGCCTGATATTCATTCGCAAGAGGTAAGCATGACGCTTCTTTCTTTGTCCAATATCTGATGGAAAGGGAAGCCCCATCCGATTGCAAAGATAAGGAAAAAGAAGCACAACACGTACATAACCGCCGCCTTTTTTGAAGTTTTCTTCATAACAAGCTCATCCGGAAGTCCTTATCCATGCCACAGCGGATTTTCCATAACGCGTGTGGAACGAAAGATATGCCGTCCGGACAACGGATTATGCGGACTGCTAAAATCCGCCATAAGAAGCACATGACATCACAAAACCACCACCAAAAGATAAGGATAATTCTGAATTTTCGGCCACTTTGCCGAACAGCAAAAACGCGACGATTCGTTAATAAAGCCTTACCTTTTAACTTTCCGTAACCTTTCAGCATCACGATTTCAGCTCCACCGCCGACCAAGGAGGGCCTCCCGGGGTTGCGACGGGGCCGCTTTCGCACTGCAACGGCGGCCCCGTTGCGATACCGTAAGGGCCCCGCGGCAACCCCGGGAGGCCCTTACGGCAAGACGGCCGGAAACCCGGCAGAAGACAAATTCAGCATATTCCACTGAGCCACAGAACGTTAGCGTAAAGCAAGAAAAATCCGCATTTTCTCGTGTGAAAATGCGGATTTTTCGTCAGATGCGCCGTTTTTGAAGGCAAAGGTTAAGTTAATTCTGAATTTTTCAGGCCTCAGGAAGAGGCATTTTATCTGTGTTCCGCCTCTCGGCCCAGCTCCTGCCAAAGCCGGTCGGCGGGCAGCGGAGCCTCAACCGAGATGTGCTCGTGGCTGACGGGATGGTCGAACTCGACACGGCGGGCAAAGAGCGATATGCTCCCGTCGGGATTGCTGCGCGGCGCACCGTATTTCAGGTCGCCCTTGATGGGACATCCCATCGCGGCCAGCTGGCAGCGGATCTGATGATGGCGACCCGTCAGCAGGCGTATTTCCAGCATCCGGTAACGCTCGCCGCGGGCTATCACACGATAGTCGAGCACGGCCTTTTTCGACTGCGGGACCTCCCGGTCGTAGGCGTAGCTCTTGTTCTGGCGCTCGTTGCGCACGAGCCAGTTCTCCAGACGGCCCTCCGTGCGGGGCGGTTCGTTGGCCACGATGGCCCAATAGGTCTTATGGACACTGCCCGCGCGGAACATCTCGTTGAGCCGCGGCAGGGCCTTCGACGTGCGGGCAAAGACGACCACGCCGCCCACGGGACGGTCGAGGCGGTGGACAACGCCGAGAAAGACATTGCCCGGCTTGCTGTATTTCTCCTTGATATACTCCTTGACAGTCTCCGAGAGTGGCTTGTCACCGGTCTTGTCGCCCTGGACAATCTCGCCGCTCTCCTTGCTGACGATGATGATATGGTTGTCTTCGTAAAGTGGTTGCATGATAAATGTGTCCCTTTATGGGACATATTATGAATCCGGCACATAAAAAAGTAGGGACATAGTCCCGTTTCTGTCCGCCAAACGAATATTGATTGTCATCATATCCTTATGCGGACAAATACAAGAATATGTCCCTACCATGTGCCATATTTGTATTCTTAAAAATCCCGGACCGCGGTTTATTCCCCGCAGCCCTTCCCCTCGGCAAAACCGAAGGGCTGTTCCATCCACGGGCTCTCCCCCTTTGGGGGAGCCGGAAGGGGCTTTACATGTTCATACCGCCGTCAACCTGGATGACCTGTCCGCTGATGTAGCTCGACATGTCAGAGGCGAGGAACGTGGCGCAGTTGGCGATGTCGGCCACCGTACCGCCGCGGCGCAGAGGAATCTTCGCTGCCCACTCCTTGCGGATTTCGTCCGACAGAGCCTGTGTCATGGCTGTGTCGATGAAGCCCGGAGCGATGGCGTTCGCACGGATGCCCTTCGGGCCCATCTCCTGA
>USFX01000083.1 GCA_900553965.1 uncultured Prevotella sp. | reverse complement strand
GACAGCTGCGGGCAGTGGATAGCCGGGAAGTTCCGCGGCTACGGCCTCGAAGTCATCGAACAGAACGCCACCGTCAAGGGATATGACGGCACGCCGCTGCGCTGCAAGAACATAATAGCAAGCTATCGGCCCGAGGAGACCACACGCATACTCGTCTGCGCCCATTGGGACAGCCGTCCGTGGGCGGACAACGACCCCGACGAAGCCAACTGGCGGAAGCCTGTCATGGCGGCAAATGACGGCGGGCATCGCGGTGATGCTCGAACTGGCCCGGCTCATAGCCGGCGGCGACTCGCTCGCCCTCGGAGTGGACTTTGTCTGCTTCGACGCCGAGGACTGGGGTACGCCCCAGTGGGTCGAATCGACAGGCGACGACGGTGACACATGGGCTTTGGGAGCACAGCACTGGGCGGCAAATCCGCATCGCCAAGGCTACGAGGCACGCTACGGCATACTGCTCGACATGGTCGGCGGCAGTGATGCGCGGTTCCACAAGGAGCTCATCTCGAAGCATTTCGCACCGGCAATCGTCGACAAGGTGTGGGCGGCAGCGGCAGCGATAGGCTACGGCAACATCTTCCCCGCAGCTGACGGAGGCGGTGTCAACGACGACCACGTGCCCGTGAACCGCATCGCCGGCATCCCCACCATCGACATCATACCTTATTATCCGGACTGCGAGGCAAGCTCGTTCGGCCCGACATGGCACACCGTCAGCGACGACATGGACCATATCGACCGCGGAACGCTGCAGGCTGTAGGCCAAACGGTGATACAGGTGCTATTCAGCGAGAAGTAAATTCGAGTCAGAGTTCAGAGTGATGAGTGAAGAGGTATGATTACCTTTGTTGGCTTCATACCTGCATACATACAACAAAGAGTTATCATACCTCTTCACTCTAAACTCTTCACTCTAAACTAAAAAAGTAATTATACCTCTTCACTCATCACTCTGAACTAAAGAGAGTAATCATACCTCTTCACTCATCACTCTGAACTCTAAACTAAAAAATATGAAGACTTTCATCAACGTAGAAGACCTCGGTGACCTCCGCACAGCGCTGGCCGAGGCACTGGAAATAAAGAAGGACAGGTTCAAATATGAGCATCTCGGCAAGCATAAGACGCTGCTGATGATATTCTTCAACAATTCGTTGCGCACCCGATTGAGCACGCAGAAGGCAGCTATGAACCTCGGCATGAATGTCATCGTTCTTGACGTCAACGCCGGAGCGTGGAAGCTGGAGACCGAACGCGGCGTCATCATGGACGGTGACAAGAGCGAACATCTGCTCGAAGCAATTCCCGTGATGGCGTCCTACTGTGACATGATCGGCGTCCGCTCGTTTGCCGGACTGACCGACCGCGAGTATGACTACGCCGAAACCGTGCTCCATCAGTTCATCCGCTACAGCGGCAAGCCTGTCTTCGCCATGGAGACGGCCACGGTCCATCCGCTTCAGGCGTTCGCCGACCTCATCACCATCAACGAGAATTATGTCCCCGAGACCCCGGGCCGCCGTCCGAAGGTTGTTCTGACGTGGGCTCCCCACTGCCGCGCGCTGCCGCAAGCCGTGCCTAACTCTTTTGCGCAGTGGATGAACGCGGCCGACGTCGACTTCGTCGTGACCCATCCCGAGGGCTACGAGCTGGACCCGCGCTTTGTTGGAAACGCACGCGTGGAATATGATCAGATGAAAGCGTTGGAGGGTGCCGACTTCGTCTATGCGAAGAACTGGAGCTGTCCGGGCGTCACCAATCCGGCCGACTACGGCAAGATTCTGTCACGCGACATGAGCTGGACAATAGACGAGAAGCACATGGCCGTGACCAACAACGGCAAGTTCATGCACTGTCTGCCCGTGCGCCGCGGTCTCATCGTCACCGACGATGTCATCGAAAGCGCCAACTCACTCGTCATTCCTGAGGCCGCCAACCGCGAGATTTCGGCACAGGTAGTGATTAAGAGGATGCTGCAATAAGCTAAAGCCCCCAACAAACCTAAAACCCAACAAACCTAAAACCCACCCCAACCCTCCCGAAGGGAGGGAGCTTGATTACTCTTTGAGCTACGGAATGGACTCAATGACATATTAAGCTCCCTCCCTTCGGGAGGGTTGGGGTGGGTTTTTACTTTTCTTACGGCAGCATCATCAGCTGATACATCAGCGTTTTGGCTATGCGCTCGTGACCGCTGTCGTTGGGATGGAGGCGGTCGGTGTCGGCGCGGTTGAAGTATTGCGCATGTTCATCGAGCATGGGCATAAGGCCGCAGAGCGAATAGAGGTCTATGACGGGCACGGCCCAGACGCCGCCGGCCTCACGTGTGGCCTGGACGTAAGCGTCAAGATATTCGCCGCAGCGGTTGGCGTAGTCCTCCGTGCACTGCCAGTTCTTGTCGTTGGCATAGAAGCCGGCGCGGTGGATGGGCGTGAGGAGGACAATCTGCTTGGTGGGGTAGAGGCGCTTCAGGCTGTCGAGGGCGATGTTGATGCGGCCGCGGTAGGTGTCCGTGTCCATCACGGGGATGCGGCGCATACGGTCTTCCTTGCGCTTGGCATAGCCGTGGCCGTACTCCACGCTCTCCATCCGCTCGTCCCACCAGCGTCCCGTGGGCACGGCATTGTTATAGTCGTTCGTGCCGACGAAAATCATGATGGCATCGACGTCGTCACCGTGATCCTGCTTGAGCTGGGTAGCCTGACGCGGAATGTCGTTCCACTGGCGGCCGCTGACGGCATAGACGTAGGGCGTTATGCCGAGCCAATCCTGTAGCCAGTTCCAATACTTCTTCTTTGCTGCCTTGTTGCGCGGGTCGGTGATGGAGTCGCCGAGATAGGCGACGCGCTTGCCCTGCCATGGATGGGTGATGGCCTGCTGTGCTGCCGCGGGCATGACGGTGAGCAGACAGAGCAAAAATGTGATGATGTTCTTTCTCATATTGCTTTTTTTAAAGGGAGTTTTCTTTTAAGGGCATTGATAGTTTTTAAGGTCTTTAAGGACTTTAAGGTCATTAAGGTCTTTAAGGACAACGCCTGGATGACTATTTTTTCTTAATTCTTCACTCTTCATTTTTTGAAGTATTCGCTCAGCTGGCTTGCAAAAGCGGCCAGCGTCTCCGGGTCGTCATTGCCGAAGCGCTGCCAAACACTGCGGCATGCGGCGTCGAGTGGTGTCGTGGCGGTATGGGAAACGCTGCGGCCGTTTCCGCGACGGAAATACGGGTCATGACAGCGGAAACTGTCCATTGCCGCGACTATTGTCTCGACCGGCGTCGACGTCATTCGCGACAGGCCGACAACCTCCGGAGTTATGGCCACCATTGTGTCGGGCACGAGCCGGAAATAGAGATCGAGCGTGAGGATGAGCACGACAGGCGTCAGACTGCCGCATCCTTCGATGGGACGGAAGTCGCGTTCGAAAGTCTCGCAGGTGTCCACACCATCGAAGAAGTCGTCAGCATTGTTGAACCCGTACATGCTCCGGACCATCTTCACGGCACGTGCCAACCGTCGCGGATTGTTTCCGTACGTCTTCCATATGTGTTCTATGCGCGGCGTTTCAAGCCGTGCGATGGCTTCCATACGGCTGTGAAGGACTTGCGGGTGAACATGAAGTTCGAGACTGAGGTCAACCATCGGTCGGCTGTAGACGGGTTTGACGCCTGCCGGACGGCTCAGATAGAGCTGAAGCAGCAGCAGCCAATATTCATCTGACCAGTTGTTCGGTTTGGGCATGTCTTCGGAATGTGTTATGTCGTTTATATATTGTCTGTTACAAAAGTACGCAAAAAAAATGCAAGGACAAAATTTTGGTTCCGGTATTTGGAGCAATACCGCCGCACATATCTCCGCTGGCGGGGAGCATGCCACAGTTATCCATAATGTAAAACCATATCACCGGATATGCCGGATGAGCCAAATATTCTTTTGGAAAACAATTAACGAAAAGTGTCGAAAAAGCCCTCTAAACGACATCAGGAGTGGGCACTTTTGAAAATATTTCCCCGACGGCCGCAAATTCCGGAGTTTTGCGCGTGCGAACACAATCAGCTGACATCCAGACGGTTATCCCGTTTTTCCGTAATATGTGCAGTTTCAGAAAGCCGAAAAACCGCTTTTTCAGGCCAAAATGTCAGGATTTTCTCTGCCGTAAGGGCCTCCCGGGGTCACGATGGGGCCGCTTTCGTCGTGCAACGGGGCCGTTGTTGCAATGCCGTAAGGCCACCGCCAGAACCCCGGGAGGCCCTTACGGCAAAACCGGCATCTGTCCGCCATGCTTCCAGCGCCTTTCCAGCGTTCTAAAACGGGATTTTCATTTGTCACCGTTTTTTGCGCAGCAATATTTACAGTAAGATAGTCCGGAAGACAATGAAGGGAAAAACGCCATCATTATGTAGAGGGTTCTGCAGAACCATATAATTCGCCCAACCTGTAGGGACATCGCTCTGCGATGTTTGTTGATTACGTCAAGAAGGTGTTGCCGAAGCACACTGTAGGGACCCCACTTTGCCCCCTCCCCACGCACTCATCCTCGAAAATATACGAAACCATCTCCTTTTCTCGTTTTTTTGTATTACATTTGCACATTATTTATATATAGAAGAATAAACAATCATATCGACGATGGAATATAACTTTAGAGAAATCGAGAAGAAATGGCAGCAGCGCTGGGTTGAGCAGCAGACCTATCGCGTGGAGGAAAACAAGGAAAAGAAGAAATTCTACGTGCTCAACATGTTCCCCTATCCCTCGGGAGCAGGTCTGCACGTAGGCCATCCGCTGGGATACATCGCCAGCGACATATACGCCCGCTACAAGCGTCAGCAGGGCTACAACGTCCTGAACCCGATGGGATATGACGCCTACGGACTGCCCGCAGAGCAGTATGCCATCCAGACGGGACAGCATCCGGCCATCACGACCGATGCCAACATCAAGCGCTACCGCGAGCAGCTGGACAAGATTGGATTCTCGTTCGACTGGAGCCGCGAGATTCGCACCTGCGACCCGGAATACTATCACTGGACGCAGTGGGCCTTCCAGAAAATGTTCAACAGCTACTACTGCAACGACACCAAGCGTGCCCGCCCCATCGAAGAGCTCGTCGAGGCTTTCCCGAAACACGGCACGGAGGGACTCAACGCAGCATGCTCCGAGGAGCTGACGTTCACCGCCGACGAGTGGAACTCATGGGACGAGAAGCGCCAACAGGAGGTTCTGATGAACTACCGCATAGCCTATCTCGGCGAGACGATGGTCAACTGGTGTCCGCAGCTGGGCACGGTGCTGGCCAACGACGAGGTTGTCGACGGTGTATCCGAGCGCGGCGGCTATCCCGTCGTACAGAAGAAGATGCGCCAGTGGTGCCTCCGCGTGTCGGCATACGCACAGCGTCTACTCGACGGACTGGAGACAATCGACTGGACAGACTCGCTCAAGGAGACGCAGAAGAACTGGATCGGACGCAGCGAGGGAACGGAGATGCAGTTCAAGGTGGCCGACAGCGACATCGAATTCACCATCTTCACAACCCGCGCCGACACCATCTTCGGCGTCACATTCATGGTGCTCGCACCCGAGAGCGAGCTCGTCGACCAGCTGACCACAGCCGACCAGCGCGCCGCCGTCGACGAATATATAGCCTACGTGAAGAAGCGCACCGAGCGCGACCGCATCAGCGACCACCGCGTGACGGGCGTGTTCTCAGGCTCCTACGCCATCAATCCCTTCACGGGTGACAAGATTCCGGTGTGGATTTCGGAGTATGTCCTCGCCGGCTACGGCACAGGCGCCATCATGGCCGTTCCTGCCCACGACTCCCGCGACTATGCCTTCGCCCGTCATTTCGGTCTGCCCATCATCCCGCTCATCGAGGGCGCCGACGTCAGCGAACAGAGCTTCGACGCAAAGGAGGGCACCGTGATGAACAGCCCCAAAGCCCCCTCCGGCTCCCCCAAGGGGGAGAGACCTGCGGGTTCGGACAATAATTCAAGCACTTCATCCCCCCTTGGGGGGACTGAGGGGGGCCGAAGCCTCGTCCGCGTACATTATATATATAAAGGTCAGTCCGGCGTCTACCATCTGCCGTTCATCGACGATGCCTCGGTCAAATGTTCCATCGCCTGCGCCTGCGTCGCGCTCTATCTCGGCGTCACACCAGAGGAGCTTGACGAGCGCATGTCGCGGCTTGAACCCGTGGCGATGCGCCTTGAAGTGAAGGAAGGACGCCACGGATGCACGCTCATCAACGACTCCTACAACTCCGATTTGTCCTCACTTGACATAGCCCTCGACTTCATGAACCGCCGTCCCGACCACAAAGGACGGCGCCGGACGCTCATCCTGAGCGACATCTATCAGAGCGGCGAGAGCGAGGAGGCGCTCTACCGGGAGGTCTCGGAGCTGGTGGTGAAGCGCGGAGTGGAGAAGTTCATCGGCATAGGTGAGGCCATCAGCCGTCAGGCGGGCACTATCGCCGTGGCTGACCGGAGTTTCTTTGCCGACGTGGAGGAGTTCATCGGCAGCGGTGTGTTCCGCTCGCTGCGCGACGAGGTCATACTCATCAAAGGCTCGCGGGCCTTCGGCTTTGACCATATCACGGAGCTGCTGGAGCAGAAAGTCCACGAGACAATCCTCGAAGTGAACCTCAACGCCGTCGTGGCCAATCTCAACTATTACCGCTCTTTCATGCGGCCGGAGACCAAGCTTGTCTGCATGGTCAAGGCCGACGCCTACGGATCCGGCGCCGTGGAGGTGGCCAAGACACTTCAGGACCACCGCGTCGACTATCTGGCCGTGGCCGTGGCCGACGAGGGCGTGACCCTGAGGAAGAACGGAATAACGGGCAATATCATGATTATGAACCCCGAGATGACGGCTTTCAAGACCATGTTCGACTATGATCTGGAGCCCGAGGTTTACAGTTTCCGTCTGATGGACGCCCTCATTCGGGCCGCAGAGAAAGAAGGAATCACGGGATGGCCGGTGCACATCAAACTCGACACGGGCATGTGCCGGCTGGGATTTGACCCGCGGCACGACATCGACCGTGTCATCGACCGGCTGAAACATCAGAGTGCGATAATCCCGCGTTCGGTCTTCTCCCATTTCGTCGGTTCCGACAGCAGCGACTTCGACGATTTCTCCGCACGCCAGTTCGCACTCTTCGACGAGGCGAGCCGCCGTCTTCAGGCCGCTTTCGATCACCGCATCCTGCGCCATATCGACAATTCCGCCGGCATCGAGCATTTCCCCGAGCGTCAGCTCGACATGTGCCGTCTCGGCATCGGGCTTTACGGTGTGGACAGCATCGGCAACCGGATTCTCAATACCGTCAGCACGTTGAAGACCACAATACTCCAGCTGCGCAACGTTCCGGCAGCCGAGACCGTGGGTTACAGCCGCCGCGGCGTGCTCACGCGGGATAGCGTGATAGCCGCCATCCCCATCGGATATGCCGACGGACTCAACCGCAGGCTGGGCAACGGACGGTGCTACTGTCTCGTCAATGGTCAGAAAGCGCCATACGTCGGCAATATCTGCATGGACGTGGCCATGATTGACGTCACCGGAATAGACTGTCGTGAGGGCGATTCCGTCGAGATATTCGGCCCGAACCTGCCCGTGACTGTGCTGTCTGACGTGCTCGGAACCATTCCGTATGAGGTGCTGACGAGCGTGAGCGGCCGGGTCAAGAAGGTCTATTATCAGGACTGACATGCTCTTCCGGCAAGCACCAGCGATCTTATCCGACCGCTGGTGCTTGCCGCCGACCGTCGAATAACCGGATGTCGGCAAACGTCTGGCTTACTGTCGCACCGCGTCGAGCTTACCGTCGGACCATGCATTACTTGTCGTTGACTGGCAGATGGCGCAGCCGTAGCCGGAGAACACTAATGAATAAAAAACAAAACAGATATTCCCGAATATCATTTATTTTCCATATCTTTGCAAAAACAATTATTTAAAGACCTAAAATAAACAAAAATGAGTCCCTTACAAACTACAAAAATGACAAATTGGCGTTGGTGGATATGCGGCTTGTTGTTCGTTGCGACAACAGTCAACTATCTTGACCGACAGGTGCTGTCACTGACAGCAAAGGAGTTTATCTATCCTGATTTCCACTGGACGGATGAAGACTACGGTAACATCACGGCTTATTTCTCCATCTTCTATGCTGTCTGCATGTTGTTCGCAGGTAAGTTCGTAGACTGGATGGGAACAAAGAAAGGATATCTTTGGGCTATCGGAGTGTGGAGCTTCGGAGCATGTATCCACGCCGGTACAGCCGTAGCGACCCAATATATTCACGGACTGGACAGCCTCGACGCCATGCGCGCCGTTGAGAACGGCAGCTCTGCCGCTCTGGCAATCGCTTCGACCGGTGTATGGCTCTTCCTCGTCTGCCGCGCAATCCTCGGTCTCGGTGAGGCCGGCAACTTCCCCGCAGCCATCAAGGTTACGGCAGAATATTTCCCGAAGAAAGACCGTGCTTACGCCACGTCAATCTTCAACGCCGGTGCTTCGGTCGGCGCGCTGGCCGCTCCGCTGATGATTCCGCCATTGGCAAAATATTTCGGTTGGGAGATGGCCTTCATCATCATCGGTGCCCTTGGCTTCATCTGGATGGGCTTCTTCGTCAAGTGGTATGAGAAACCGGAGAAGTCATCAAAGGTCAACGAGGCCGAGCTTCTGTACATCCATCAGGATGACGAGGCTGAGACCGTGAAGAAAGAGGCCGATGTCAAGGAAGAGAAGCAGATACCGTTCCTCCAGTGTTTCGGTTACAAGCAGACCTGGGCGTTCATCGTGGGCAAGTTCTTCACCGACGGTGTATGGTGGTTCTTCCTGTTCTGGGCTCCGGGCTATTTCCAGGATGTCTATGGATACAAGGCTTCTTCAGGCACGGGTATGCTGCTGATCATGACTCTCTATGCCATCGTGACCTTCCTCTCCATCTATATCTGCAAGCTGCCGACATATTTCGTTGACAAGAAGGGCATGAACCCGTATGCCGGCCGTATGCTCGCCATGATGTTCATCGCGTTCATTCCGCTGGTTTGCCTTGCAGCCCAGCCTCTTGGAGAGTATTCCGCATGGTGGCCCGCAATCATCATCGGTCTTGTCGGTGCCGGCCATCAGGCTTGGTCAGCCAACATCTTCTCTACCGTTGGTGACATGTTCCCGAAGAGTGCCATCGCGACGATTACCGGTATCGGCGGTATGGCCGGCGGTGTAGGCTCTTTCCTTATCAACAAGGGTTCCGGCCAGCTCTTCACATTCGCTGAGGAACAGGGTGCCGCATTCACGTTCCTCGGCTTCGAGGGCAAGCCCGCCGGCTATATGATTGTCTTCTGCATCTGCGCCGTTGCCTATCTGCTGGCCTGGATCATCATGAAGACGCTCGTGCCGAAGTATAAGCCCATCATAGTGGAATAAATCCGATTATCGTCGTCTGACGATAGCAGACACATAAAATAAAGGTTGCGCACGTACCTCGATGAGGTGATGCGCAGCCTTTAATGTTTCTTCACTGATTCTTTATTCCCGTCAAATTGTCATTGCCTGATGCCAATCCGATTGTCTGTCAGTTGTCAGTTTGTTGTCCATCCGATGTTCGCCCGTTATTTAGGCAGTCTTATCCTGTTGATGAAGACGTAGGCGAGTCCGGTCTTGTAGAAGACGATGTGGAGCAAGGCCCTGTATTCCGTTCCCAAGGTGTCCTTTATGATGAAGTCCTGATTGACATAGTTGGCCTCCTTCTGGCGTATGACGCTTGTCAGGTTTTTCATGAACCTCAGGCGCGCCTCGTCGTCGGCAATCATCTCAGTCATGTCATAGTCCTTGGTGTTGTCCATGTCGAAGGCGCTCTCCTTGACGTATTTCCTGTTTATAATGTCCTTCAGCCGTCCGTCTGCGTCCACGATACAGATAGGGCTTTGGATGGCCTTGAGCAGCCTTTCGTGTTCGAGGCTCTTCTCTTCGAGCTTCTTGCGTGTGCCGGTCAGCAGCAGGGCGGTTGCGCCCGTTGCCGCGGCAAGAATGATTATTATTGCGGTTGTCATGTCCACGATATTTTTTCCGTCACCGGCGGTCACTTGTCACCGTCCGACGGCGTCTTCCGTTCAAATAAATCCCTGGTTCCTGAGCGCCTCCATCATACCGGCTGACATGGCTTCGTTGTCCTTGCGGGTATATCGGATGTCGGTGAAAATCTGTGCCAGAGTCTCCTTGTTGTTGATCTCGCAGAAGTGGCGGTTCTCCTCCAGCGCCTCCTTGGCCGCATAGAGGCGGTCGATGGCCTGCGGAGTATAGTCGCGGTATGTCTCCTGATGGACGAATGCCTCCGTCGTCAGACGGTCTGAGAGCGGCGGATTCTCATCGGGCCATCCCAGTGTGATTGTGGCCACGGGCATGACGAGCTTGGGCAACTGCAGCGCGTCGATGATCATCTGAGGCATATAGACCGTCGTTCCCAGCCAGCAGAGCCCCAGTCCTTCCTCCTCGGCCAGATTACAGAACGTCTGCGTATATATGAGTGCATCGGTGGCGGCATTGATGAACGAAAGGAAATTGTCATATCCCGGCTCAGCCTTGCGGTTGCGACACCACGTGCTGGTGCGGTTGAAGTCGGCGCAGATGGTCAGCACCACCGGCGCGCCGGTGACCATGGGCTGGTTGAAGTGAGCCGGCGCGAGGCGCTTCTTTCCCTCCTCCGAGCGTGTGACGACGACGCTGTAGAGCTGCAGATTGCCCATCGTCTGAGTGCGCGCAGCCTCGGAGAGCAGCCGTTGGAGCAGCGCCTCATCCACATCCCGCGCGGAATATCGGCGGATAGTCCGCCTCGTGTTTATTGTCTTCATAACGTTGTGTGTATTTATACGTATCTGCAAATGTACGTAAAAATCCTGAAAGAGCAGGACTTTCGCTCCGCTTTTTCAGGATGCGGCTCGTTTTCGGACGAATCGTTCGTCAAATCATGGACGTTGTTTCGTGATTTGCTTTCGGATTGTATGATGTGTTGTACGACCCAATAAGGAATGTCGGGAACAAGAAACAGGAATATCCGTACATAGATACTGACCCGTTGCATATACGGTATATCACCTATATGACGTCATGATAATATCACGGAATTTAACACTTCAGAATTTTAATTCTGGAGAGCTTCAATGCCGGAATTTTGACATTCCGTCGCCGCCGTCCGCCGTTT
>USFX01000082.1 GCA_900553965.1 uncultured Prevotella sp. | reverse complement strand
GGCGTTTTCCCGTTTTTCCGTTTCTATTTTGAGATTTTTCAAGTGTTAAATTCCGGGATATTATTTTTACTACGCAAGAACGCTCTTTATGGCTGAATGAGGATGGAAGATCGAAGAGGTGCGATATGCGGGAAGTGGCGTCGAAGATGCGACAACATGCAAAACGACAGGGACTGTGGCCTGTGGAGCATGTAAAATAAAGAAGTCAGGAGCATTAAAAACATATAAAATAGCGAAGTCTGAGCATTTTTTCATTATCTTTGCCACATAATTATTCATGTAGATTTCAGGCACATAATTTAATACGCTTAGAAGAAAAGACAATGGAAATATACCACGGAAGCTATATAAAGATAATATCTCCGAAAATCATAGAAGGCGGATTCTATAAAGACTTCGGCAACGGATTCTATTGCACACAGCTGAAAAGGCAGGCCGAAAGGTGGGCAAGGAGATACGACAGTCCGATGGTCAATACATACGAGTATAAAGAAAATCCCGGTCTCAACATTCTGAGATTTGACGAAATGAACGATGAATGGCTTGACTTCATCGTCAGCTGCCGGAGCGGACAGCCTCACGGCTATGACATTGTGATGGGGGCTATGGCCGACGACCAGATCTACAACTATGTGGCCGACTTCATCAGCGGAGTGATTACGAAGGAACAGTTCTGGGTGCTCGCCAAATTCAAATACCCGACACACCAGATAAACCTCTGCACCAAGGAAGCACTGGAATGTCTTACGTTTAAAAACTGTGAGGAAATTATATGAACGGACGTGAAGAAAAGAAATGGAACGACCTGTTTTTCGTTTGCAGCCTGATTGAATATATCGCCCGAAAAACAAGAAACGAACGCCGCGACATCGTGAATGCGATGGGACGCGACGGGCTGGAACATTATTACAGCCTGGCCGACGTCTACCATTGTGATAACATCGACAGAGTGACCGCCGACATCATTGCCAAATACGGCATCAGACAAGGCTCTTACGACAATCTGAGCAACGTCGACGGGCGCCTTCCGACGCACTGGGACATCGGAAAAGTGATGCACCGGATCATCAAGAAAGTGACCGGTGACGAAAACGGAGACATCATAGAAGCCTTAATCAAGGTGTATAATTCGTGGATAGTAAGGAAAATCGACAACTACAACAGCTCCATGTACTACGAGAACGACAGCTATCTCTACGCCTCTTATGTCGCCGGACATGCCTTGTGAGAAGTGAAGAAGAGACGGCTTCCAGAGCACAGTCCTCCGCATAGACACTGTTTCGCAAATAAATTCCGACCATGTTCGCCGGTCCTGCAAGGCCGGACTGACACTCCGCGAACCGCCAGTGAATGCACATCCGGTCTATATATCACTGACTACAAGCAACATTCCGCACCATTCCCTTTGCCGGCAGGAATATTATTAGTACCTTTGCGGCATAGGATTTTCGTGCGAAAATGCGGAGTTGGGAGGCATCGTCATGGTGCTGATTAGGTCACTGAAAGTTTGCGACAGATTATTATATATAACTAAGGTACACTGAATGAAAGAATTTGTAATATCCGAGGCCAAAGCCGAGACGGCTGTGCTTGTGGGCCTGATAACCAAGGAACAGGACGAAGCGAAGACCAAGGAATATCTTGACGAGCTGGAGTTTCTCGCCGACACGGCCGGCGCCGTCACCGTGAAGCGCTTCACGCAGAAGGTGAACGGGCCGAGCTCGGTGACATACGTCGGTTCGGGAAAACTCGAAGAGATACGCCAGTTCATCGAGGCGGAGGAAGACGCCGAACGCGAGGTCGGAATGGTCATCTTCGACGACGAGCTGTCGGCCAAGCAGATGCGCAACATCGAGAAGGAGCTGAAGGTGAAAATACTCGACCGAACGAGCCTCATCCTCGACATCTTCGCCATGCGCGCACAGACGGCCGAGGCCAAGACCCAGGTCGAACTGGCCCAGCACCGCTACATGCTCCCCCGTCTGCAGCGCCTCTGGACTCACCTCGAGCGTCAGGGAGGCGGCTCGGGCTCGGGCGGCGGAAAGGGAAGCGTGGGACTGCGCGGACCGGGTGAGACGCAGCTCGAAATGGACCGGCGTATCATCCTCCAGCGCATCACGCTCCTGAAGCAGCGCCTCGAAGAGATTGACCGCCAGAAGACGACGCAGCGGAAGAACCGTGGACGGATGATCCGCGTGGCGCTGGTGGGATATACCAACGTCGGGAAGTCGACGATGATGAACCTGCTGGCCAAAAGCGACGTCTTCGCCGAGAACAAGCTCTTCGCCACGCTCGACACGACGGTGCGCAAGATGGTCATCGAGAACCTGCCGTTTTTGCTCGCCGACACCGTCGGCTTCATCCGCAAGCTGCCCACCGATCTCGTCGATTCGTTCAAGTCGACGCTTGACGAGGTGCGCGAGGCCGACCTGCTGGTCCACGTCGTCGACATCTCCCACCCCGATTTCGAGGAACAGATAAACGTCGTCGACAAGACACTCGCCGAGCTCGGATGCGCCGACAAGCCGTCGATGATTGTCTTCAACAAGATTGACGCCTACACATGGGTGGATAAAGAGGAGGATGACCTCACGCCGCCGACACGCGAGAACATCTCGCTCGAAGAGCTGAAACGCACGTGGATGGCCAAGATGGCGGACAACTGTCTGTTCATTTCCGCCCGCGAGAAGCAGAACATCGACGAGCTCCGCGACATATTATATAAGCGCGTGCGCGAGCTGCACGTCCAGAAGTATCCCTACAACGACTTCCTCTACGACAGCTATGAGTGACATCGTGGACAACTACCGCAGCCTCACGCTCGACGAGATTGCCGCCATGGAGAGTCAGGGGTGTACGGCCGGCGACTGGAACACGGTGCGCGTGGCCGAAGCGTTCAGCCCCGGCAACATACGCGGCGTGACCTTCTGCGGCACGGTCTGCCTCGGAGTCTTCGACAAACAGATTGAGATAGGCGAAGGATTCATGCGTCAGGCCGGCATCAGAAACGCCGTCCTGCGCGACGTCACCGTCGGCGACAACTGCCTGATAGAGAACATCGGATGCTACATCAGCCGCTACGACATAGCCGAAGAGTGCTACATAGCCAACGTCGGCCGCATGGCCACCGACGACGGAGCCACCTACGGCAACGGCAACGTCGTCTCCGTGCTCAACGAGGCGGGCGACGGCAATGTCATCATCTACGACGGGCTAACCTCCCAGATGGCCGCCTTCATGGTCGCCCACGCCTCCGACGCCGATTTCATGGCCCGGATGCGGGCCATGGTGGCCCGCGACGTGGAGACACGGAGGCCGGAATGCGGCACGATAGGCTACCGCGGGAAAATCACGAACACGCGGGAGATTGTCAACACTATCGTCGGCGACGACTGCGAGATAAGCGGAGCGTCGCTCATCAGCGACTGCACGCTCACCGGAACGCCCGAGGCCGGGACATACATCGGCCACGACGTCATCTGCGAGAACACCGTCGTGGCGGCCGGAGCGTCGGTGACGGACGGGGCGAAGGTCTCCTGCTGCTTCATCGGGGAGGCCTGTCACATCGGCCGCGGCTTCTCCGCGGAGAACAGTCTCTTCTTCGCCAACTCCTACATGGCCAACGGCGAGGCATGCGCGGCGTTCTGCGGACCGTTCACCGTGAGCCACCACAAGTCCACACTGCTCATCGGCGGCATGTATTCGTTCTATAACGCCGGCTCCGGAACGAACTTCAGCAACCACGCCTACAAGCTCGGCCCGATACACTACGGCACGCTCGGACGCGGCTCAAAGACGGCCAGCGGCGCCCATTTGCTCATGCCGGCGACCATCGGAGAGTTCTCCATGCTGATGGGCAAGATTGAGAACCATCCCGACACGGGCGCCCTGCCTTTCTCCTACATCATCGCCAGCGGCGGCAGGACCCACATCGTGCCCGGCCGCAACATCACGACCGTCGGCACGTGGCGCGACACGGCGAAATGGCCGCGGCGCGACATGCGCCCGCACGGCGGCCGCCGGAGCCTCGTCTGCTTCGACTGGCTGAGCCCGCTCACCGTCACGGGGGCCATACGGGGCCGCCATCTGCTGGAAAGCCTGCGCGAGGAACAGGGCGAAGACGCCGCCGAATATGTCTTCGGAGACTGCGTCATACGCAACAGCGCGCTGCTGAAAGGCATCCGCTACTACGACATGGCCATACGGCTCTATATGGGCGAGGCCGTGAAGAACCACTACTGCGAGCTGCCGGAGAGCAGCGTGGGCACCGGCGGCTGGACCGATCTGGCCGGACTGCTGGTCCCCGAGAGCGAGGTGGAGCTGCTGGCGGACGACATCAGAAGCGGCGTGACCGGCGACGTGGCCGCCGTGGAGGAACGTTTCGCCACGATGGCGGCCAGATATGAGGACTACAAATGGAACTGGACCTACCGCGTCATCCTCGACTACTTCGGGCTGGACACGCTCACGGAGGCCGACCTGCAGCGCATCACGGACGAATATGAGGCCGCACGGCGCGACCGCAATGCCGCCATAAGGCTCGACGCAGAGCGCGAATATGCCCTCGGCGACGTGGAGGAAAGCCTTCTCGGCGAGTTCCTGGAGAAGCTCGAAGACTCCGCCGGAGCCTGAATCACGGCAAGAAACTTACGGACAGGAAAGGCCATCGGGGCCGGAAGACGCAGCAGCATCTTCCGGCCCCAACCGTTTCAGCCATACCGCCGAAAGCTGACAAAATAACACAAAAATAGCCCCGAGGGCGACAATAATTCCTTTTTATGTTTGTCCGCATGGCAAAAATCATTACCTTTGCAAGCACAACACTACATCGTTGGTATTCATAAACAATTTAACAACAAAATGAGATTAAAATTCATTGCCACTGCCTGCATTGCGGCCGCCATGACAGCATTAGCGTCACAGACGGCTCAGGCAAAAGAGTACAAGTATCAGACCGTCGGGGGCGATCTGACAAACGCCCGTATCTACACGCTGGACAACGGTCTGAAAGTCTACCTCTCGGTGAACAAGGACGCCCCGCGCATACAGACGTATATCGCCGTGCGCACGGGAAGCCGAAACGATCCGGCCGAAACAACGGGTCTGGCCCACTATCTGGAGCACCTGATGTTCAAGGGAACGAAGAACTTCGGAACGTCCGACTATGCCAAGGAAGCGCCGCTGCTCGACTCCATCGAGGCCCGGTATGAGGTCTACCGCACGCTGAAAGACCCGGAACGGCGCCGTCTGGCCTACCGCGGAATTGACAGTCTGTCGCAGATTGCGGCACAGTATTTCATCCCGAACGAGTATGACAAGCTGATGTCGTCCATCGGAGCCGAGGGCACGAACGCCTATACGAGCTATGACATGACGGTCTATGTCGAGGACATTCCCGCCAACGAGGTCGAAAACTGGCTGCGTGTGGAGAGCGACCGCTTCCGGAATATGGTCATCCGCGGTTTCCACACCGAGCTGGAAGCCGTCTACGAGGAATATAACATAGGCCTTTCAGATGACAGCAACAAGTCGTTTGACGCCATGGCAGCCAAGCTCTGCCCCGGCCACCCCTACGGCACACAGACCGTGATAGGCACTCAGGAGCATCTGAAGAACCCGTCAATCACGAACATCAAGAACTATTTCAACCGCTATTACGTGCCGAACAACATCGCGTTCTGCATGGCCGGCGACATGGACCCAGACAAGGTCATCGCCCTCATCGACAAGTATTTCGGTTCATGGAAGGCAAGCCAGACGCTCTCGCGCCCGGAATATCCGGCGCTGAAGCCCCTGACAGCGTCCCGCGACACCACTGTCGTAGGACAGGAAGCCGAGAACATCATGCTGGCATGGCGCTTCAACGGAGCGTCTGACGCACAATCGGACACGCTCGACGTCATCTCGAAAATGCTCGCCAACGGCAAGGCCGGTCTCTTCGAGCTCAATCTGGAGCAGAAGATGCTGGCTCAGGGCGTGAGTGCATACAACTTCGGTCTGACCGACTACTCCTGCCTCTTGATCAACGGCTACCCCAAGGACAACCAGACGCTCGAAGAGCTGCGCACGCTCATACTCGGTGAGTTCGACAAGCTGAAGCGCGGCGAGTTCTCCGACGACCTCCTGCCCTCGGTCGTCAACAACATGAAGCTCAACCACTACAAGGGAATGAAGAGCAACGACTATCGCGCCGACCTCTTCGTCAGCTCGTTCATCCACGGCACCAAGTGGGAAGACGAGGCCCGGAAGTACGACCGCATCGCCGGCATGACCAAGCAGCAGATCGTCGACTTCGCCAACCGCCACTTCGGCGACAACTTTGTCTGCGTCTACAAGAAGATGGGCAACGACACGACACTGAAGAAAATCGACAAGCCCACCATCACGCCCATCCCGACGAACCGCGACATGAGCAGCCGTTTCCTCAAGGAAATCACCGGAGCCGAGGTTGAGCCGATACAGCCGCGCTTCCTCGATTTCAAGAAGGACATGACCGTATCGGCGGTCAACAAGACGCTGCCGCTCTACTATAAGCACAACGACGAGGACGACCTCTTCACCCTCGCCTTCTGCTACGACTTCGGAACCGAGGACGTCAAGGGCCTCGACCTCGTGCCGGACTACCTCTATTATATAGGAACGGACAAGAAGACGTCGGCCGAGATAAAGCAGGAGTTCTACAAGCTGGCCTGCAACTATTCGCTGTCTGTCAGCGACAACACCCTCTGGGTCTATCTCAACGGCCTCAACGAGAACCTCCCGCAGGCCCTCCGCCTCTTCGAGGATTTCCTGAAGAACGCCAAGGGCGACACCGAAGCATACGAACAGTATGTCAATCTGGTCATGAAGGGCCGCGAGGACAACAAGACCAGCCAGCAGTATAACTTCTACGCGCTGCGCCAGTACGGCCAGCTCGGAGCATACAACAGCATTCGCAACACGCTGAGCGAGAAGGAACTGCGCGACGGCGGAGCACAGATGCTGCCCGACATGATCAAGGGTCTCAACTCGATGGAGCACACCGTGATGTACTACGGACCCTATACGGAGAAGCAGCTGGGCTCGCTCCTCGCCAAGGAGCACAAGACTTCGAAGAAACTCTCGCCCGTGCCCGCCGGCCGCGAGTACACCAACGAGACCACACAGGCCAACGACGTGGTCATCGCTCCGTATGACGCGAAGAACATCTACATGATGCAGTTCCACAACGAGAACCGCACATGGAATCCGGAGGAGGCTCCCGTCAAAGCCCTCTTCAACGAATATTTCGGCGGAAGCATGAACGGCATCGTCTTCCAGGAGCTGCGCGAGGCCCGCGGACTGGCCTACCACGCATCGGCATACTACAACGAGCCGGGGCTGAAGAACAAGCCCGAGACGTTCTACACCTACATCATCTCTCAGAACGACAAGATGGCCGACTGCATCAGCACGTTCAACTCAATCATGGACACCTTCCCGCAGTCGCAGGGTGCATTCGACATCGCACGCCAGAGCCTGACCAAGAAGCTGCAGAGCCAGCGCACTCTGCGCGAGAACGTGCTCTTCGCATACCGCAACGCCGTCCGCCGCGGCATCGACTATGACATCGACGAGCGCATCTACAACGCCCTGCCGTCGATGAAGCTCGAAGACGTCGTGCGCTTTGAGCAGCAGAACATCGCCAACAAGCCGTTCCGCTACATCATCCTCGGCGACGAGAAGGAGCTGGACATGAAGGCTCTGGAGAACCTCGGACCCATCAAGCGCCTCTCTACGGAGGATATTTTCGGATACTAACTATATTCCTGCTTTTGACAAGCGGGACACCGATACCTTAAAAATAAGGTTCTGAACACTGAGACACGGAGACACAGTGGTTGATATATAACCCTGTGTCTCCGTGTCTTTGTGGTTGCAGACTTGCAATCACGGCGTGCGATTATCTTCCGGACAGCCTTGATTGCCTGTATGCATAAGCGCGAATGGCATCACACTTATTTACAAAACGACCTCCACCAAAACTTTCGTTTCAGCGCGTTTCCGACCCCCGGGAGGCCCTTACGGGATTGTTCCGTGACCGTCCGGCACGCAAAAACAGACGCGTTTTTGCCCCACTCTGCCCCCGGGAGGGCCTTACGGCTTTTCCAGAACGAAGATTTCGTGTGATTTCTGATGTCTGAATTTGTCCTAAAAAGCTACCGCTTCTTTGCCGTAAGGGCCTCCTTGGGTCGCGACGGAGGCCTTACGGCAGTGCAACGGCGGCCTTGTTGCAATGCAACGGGGCCCTTACGGCGACCTCGGGAGGGCCTTACGGCAGGACTGCCGGCGTCCTGCGGTGGAGCGATGGGAATGCTACTGTCTGTAAGCGGCTGAATGACAGTGTGTTGTGAAAATGATGGGAAATCTCCCGCCGCGACCCCTGATTATTTGATACGCGCATGCTTGCGATATTTGCGCCCGCGGCGGAAAAATTTCAGAAAGTGGTGCTTCTCGCGGGCTTAAAAGTCAGAAAAAAGGGGACATGGACGCATTCTATGACATATTCAAAATGCGAATGCAGCACACGTGGAAGGATGTTCAGTCTTTCATACATGCCAGCGGTATGACCTTGACGCCGTCGTTGCGCGTGTATGCCATGCGGCTGCCGGTCATGACGATGAGCAGGTCCGGTTCGCGGAGCGGAACCTGTTTCTCCGTCTTGTTGTGTTCGCGGATGAGACGCCTTATCTCCAGGAGATGGCCCGCTCCCTCTTCTATCTCGCGGCTGCCGAGCTTACTTGCTTTTGACTTTTGTGGTGTTTTGGTTTTGACTTTTGCGTTTGGCTGGTGTTTCAGCACAGTCTCGTCCGCTGTTTTCAACACATTGTAGGGGCATAATCTTGTTTCTGCCCGAAACAGGAATGGTCTTTGCTTGAAAAAGAATGATGGGCTTTGTCGGCAGAACGAATATAAAAGAAACGCGGCGCAGATTGCGCCGGTCTTTTAGGGAACAGTGTGGGTTCCGTGGGACCGGCGTAATCTGCGCCGCTATGTCGTAGAGTGGCGCGTGCCTGTCAGAGCTTACATCTTGCCGATGATACCGCGCTGGGTGGCCTTCATGAATTCGATGATCGTGCGCACTTCCTGACCGTCGGGCACCTGCTGCTCAATCTGCTTGATGGCATCGAAGACGGAAGTCTGGCCGTGGAAGACGAGACGGTAGGCATTGGCGATGTGACCCTGTATCTTCTCGCTCACCTTGTGGTTGACCAGCGTCATCTTGTTGACGCCGCCATACTGGACGGGATTGCCGCAGGCAACGATATACGGTGGTATGTCCTTGCTGATGCGGCAGCCGCTGGACACCATGGCCGATGTTCCGATGCGGACCTTCGGGTTGATGATGACGCTGGACGAAAGGATGACACGGTTGCTGATTTCACAGTCGCCGGCAATCTTGACGCCATAGCCGAAAACGCATGCGTCGGTGATCTTTGTATCATGGGAGATGTGGACACCCTCCATGAGGAAGTTGCGGTTGCCGATGACGGTCTGGCCGTTGCTGAACGTGGCGCGGTTGATGACGACATTCTCGCGGATGGTGTTGTCGTCGCCGATTATCAGCGAAGTGTCGTCGCCCTTGTAGTAAAAATCCTGAGGCATGGCGCCGAGCACGGTGTTCTGGAACACCTTGTTGTTCTTGCCTAAGCGCGTACCCTTCATGATACTTACGTATGGAAAGATGACGCAGTCGTCACCGATTTCCACATCGTCTTCTATATATGCGAAAGGATAGATGGTGACGTTCTTGCCAATCTTCGCTTTCGGGCTGATTTCTGCTTTTTCGCTTATCATAAGTCTTTGGATGTTAGATGTTAGATGTCAGATGGTAAAATAACATCTACCATCTGACATTTACCATTATTTAATTTCTTCCTCCGCCGAGCGCACTGTAGAGGCTGACCACGGCCTGCATCTTGCTGAAGTCGTCAGCTGCCTTCGACAGCTCTGCGTTGAGCAGACTCGTCTGTGCGGAGATTACTTCGAGATAGGTGCTGCCGCTGCTTGTGTACAGTTGCTTGGTGTCTTCGACGTTCTTTGTCAGTACTTCCACCTGACGGGCTTCGAGCTTCGATTTCTCGTCGGCCGAGTTATACTGGACGAGGGCGTTGCTGACCTCGCTGCCGGCCTTGAGTATCGCGTTCTGCCAGTCGTTGTATGCCTGTTCCTGCTGGGCCTTGGCGACCTTCAGTCCGGCGATGAGCTGGCCGCGCTGGAATATCGGCTGAACGAGACTGCCGACGGCCGAGAGAAGCCACTTGCCGGGATTGACTATGCCCATGCCGCCGCTGTTGGTGTAGGCTCCTGTGCCGCTGATGGTGATGTTAGGGTAGAAACGGCTGCGCGCTGTCTCTGTGTCATAGAAGCACTGGGCGAGCTTCATCTCGGCTGCGTGGACGTCCGGACGGTTGTTGAGCATCTGGATGGCAACGCCTGTGCTCAGCTCTGTGGGCAGTGACTGGGCGTCGAGGCTGCTGCGGGCGATGGTCTGCGCGGGCTGGCCGAGCAGCAGTGAGAGGGAGTTCTCGACCTCACGGATCTGACGCTTTAGGTCGACGGCCTGTGCCTGAACGGAATAGTAGTTGGCCTCGGCGCTCTGAACGCTTGTCGAACGGGCGCGTCCGAGGTCCATCTGCAGTTTCATCATGTCCCATGTGTTCTTGGTCAGACCTTCCATCTTTGTCACTATCTCCAACTGACGGTCAAGCATCAGAAGGGTGTAGTACATATTGGCGATGCCGCTGACGATATTGCTCTGGACTGCCATCTGATAGTCCTTTGTGGCTATCAGTGCGACCTGTGCGCTGCGCTTCTGCGAGAGGAGATTGCCGAAGAGGTCGAAACTCCAGCTTGCCGTAACGGGAAGCGAGTAGGTCTTTGAGGGCGTATGGCCGTCCCATGACGAGAGTGTTCCCTGCGGAGAGAACGTGAACGACGGCACGAATGCCAGCTTGGCGGCCAGCAGCTGTGCCTTGACCATCTTCACGTTGAGCGCAGCGTTGAGCATGTCCGGGTTGTTGGCCAGTCCGGTCTCGATGAGCGTCTGAAGCTGCGGGTCGGTGAAGACGCTGCGCCATGGCAGATTGCCGAAGCTCGTGGTGTCGCTTACGGCCAGCGTGTCGGTGAGCGACGTCACGTCACGCACCAGTCCCTTGGTGTTCACGTCTTCGGGACGCTCGTATTTGTTGTAGAGTCCGCAGCTGCCGAGAAGCAGCGTTGCGGACATTATCATAATCAGTTTCTTCATATATCAAAGATTATAG
>USFX01000081.1 GCA_900553965.1 uncultured Prevotella sp. | reverse complement strand
CCGTCGCCCGCAGCCAGCTTGCGGAGCATTTCGGCCGTGTCACGGCACACGTCCACGCGCAGACTCACGCCGAGCATGTCGGCGAAACGCTGGCAGAGCTGGTAGTGGGTTCCGAGGTGGCGGCCGTGATAATCATAATAGGTGTCCGGTCCGCTGAGCGTGAGCATTATCATCTCGCCACCCGACTGGATGCGGTCAAGGTCGAATCCGGAGGCTGATGAGGCTGTATCGGCGGCCTCGCCCCACGGCAGGGTGTCGTTTCCGGCGGGGCGGCGGGAACACGACATGGTGACGGCTGTCATGAGTATCAACAGCAGGGGAAACACGGCCGGAAAACGGCGATTTGTTTTTTTATATACAGTTAATATTCCGTTTGTTTTCAAAATGCTTTCAATTTGGATGCAAAAGTAGTCAATTTCTTGTATAATAACATATTTTTCCGTAATTTTGCATTGTATTTTCACATAATAATAGAAAAATGTTACGCATTGCAGTACAATCCAAGGGTCGTCTCTTTGACGACACAATGAATCTTCTCGCCGAAGCCGACATCAAGATTAATGCCGGCAAACGCACCCTGCTGGTCCAGTCACCGAACTTCCCGCTTGAGGTCCTCTATCTCCGTGATGACGATATACCCCAGAGCGTGGCCGGCGGCGTGGCCGACATCGGCGTGGTCGGTGAGAACGAATTTGTTGAGCGTGGCGAGGACGCGGAGATTGTCTCCCGTCTCGGTTTCAGCCGGTGCCGGCTGTCACTGGCCATACCGAAGGACATCAGCTACACGGGTCCGGAGTGGTTCAACGGCAAGAAGATTGCCACGTCATATCCCGGAATACTGCGACATTTCATGGAGGAGAAGGGCATCAGCGCCGACATCCACGTCATCACGGGCAGCGTCGAAATCTCACCGGGCATCGGACTGGCCGACGGCATATTCGACATCGTCAGCAGCGGCTCGACACTGGTGAGCAACAATCTGCGTGAGGTCGAGGTCGTCATGCAGAGCGAGGCCCTGCTCATAGGCAACAGGCAGATGAGCGAGGAGAAAAGGCAGATACTTCAGGAGATGCTCTTCCGCTTCGAGGCCGTGCGCAGCGCCGAGGACAAGAAGTATGTGCGCATGAACGCGCCCAAGGCACGGCTGAAGGAAATCATCAGCGTTCTGCCCGGACTGAAGAGTCCCACGGTCATACCGCTGGCCGACGAGGAGTGGTGCTCGGTTCACACGGTGCTCGACCAAAAGCGCTTCTGGGACATCATCGGAAAGCTGAAGGAGATGGGCGCGCAGGGAATTCTGGTCACGCCCATCGAAAAGATGATATTATAAATATGTATATAAGGAGACAGAGACATGAATATCATAAAATATCCTGAGCGCGGGACGTGGGACAGGATTGTGGAACGCCCCCACCTGGACGTCTCGCAGCTGAACGGAACCGTGGCCGGAATTCTGGCCGACGTGAAGCTGAGGGGAGACAAGGCCGTGACGGAATATGAGGAGCGCTTCGACCACGCGACGCTCAGCACGCTCGAAGTGACGGACGGAGAGATTGACGAGGCGTGGCGGACGGTGGATGACGGACTGAAAGAGGCCATCATCCTTGCCCACACAAATATCAGGACGTTCCATGAGTCGCAGCGGTTCGAGAGCCGCAAGGTGGAGACGCAGCCCGGCGTGACGTGCTGGCAGAAGAGTGTGGCCATCGAGCGCGTCGGACTGTATATTCCCGGCGGGACAGCACCGCTGTTCAGCACTGTGCTCATGCTGGCAACACCGGCGCGGATTGCGGGCTGCCGCGAAATCGTGCTCTGCACCCCACCCGACCGCAACGGCCGTGTCCATCCGGCCATACTCGTGGCCGCACGCGTGGCTGGAGTGAGCCGAATCTTCAAGGCCGGCGGCGTTCAGGCCATCGGCGCGATGGCCTACGGAACGGAGACGGTGCCGAAGGTATTCAAAATTTTCGGTCCCGGCAACCAGTATGTCATGGCGGCCAAGCAGCAGGTGAGCCTCCACGACGTTGCCATCGACATGCCGGCAGGGCCGTCGGAGGTGTGCGTGATTGCCGACGACACGGCCGACGCGGCTTTTGTGGCCGCCGACCTGCTGTCACAGGCTGAACACGGAACGGACTCTCAGGTGATAATGATCACAACGAGCGAGCGGATGGCCGGTCTCGTGGAGGCCGAAGTGGCCCGCCAGCTGGACGAACTGCCGCGCAAGGAGATTGCCGCAAAGACGCTGGAGAACAGCAAGCTGATTGTCGTGGCAAGCAAGCAGGAGGCCATGGAGCTGAGCAATGTCTATGCTCCGGAGCATCTCATAATCCAGACGGACGACTACGAAGAGCTGGCCGGAATGGTCGTGAACGCCGGAAGCGTGTTCCTCGGCCGGTATGCGTGCGAGAGTGCCGGCGACTATGCCAGCGGAACGAACCACACGCTGCCCACCCACGGCTATGCCACGGCCTACAGCGGTGTAAATCTGGACAGCTATTGCCGCAAAATCACATTCCAGCATCTCACGCCGGAGGGGGTGCGCAATATCGGTCCGGCCGTTGAACGGATGGCGGCGGCAGAGTCATTGGACGCCCACAAGAATGCCATGACGGTCAGACTGAACAGATTAAATGAAACAGATTGTCAGATATGAAGAGTTTAGAAGAACTGATCAGACCAAACATAAAGAATCTCGCGCCTTACAGCAGCGCCCGTAACGAATACAGCGGACATGTCGCCAAGGTCTTTCTCGACGCCAACGAGAATCCGTATAACTCGCCGTACAACCGCTATCCGGACCCGTTGCAGACGGAGCTGAAAGCCGCAATATCAAAGGTCAAGGGCGTTCCGGCGGAAAACATTTTCCTCGGAAACGGCAGCGACGAGGCCATAGACCTGCCTTTCCGGTGCTTCACGCGGCCGGGAATAGACAACGTCGTGGCCATCGAACCGACCTACGGGATGTACAAGGTATGCGCCGACATCAACGACGTGGAATACCGCCCGGTCCTGCTCAACGACAGTTTTCAGCTGGAAGCGGACAGAATATTGGCCGCATGCGACGACAAAACGAAGATTGTATGGCTCTGCAGCCCCAACAACCCGACGGGCAACAGCCTCGACAGGGACGAAATCATGAAGATACTGAACGGTTTCGACGGCATCGTAATTGTCGATGAGGCTTACATCGATTTCGCCAAACAGAAGTCTTTCCGTCATGAACTCGCTAAATATCCCAACCTGATTGTGCTCAACACCCTAAGCAAGGCGTGGGGATGCGCGGCCATCCGGCTCGGTATGGCGTTTGCACACAAGGACATCATCAGCGTTTTCAACAAGGTGAAATATCCTTATAACGTCAATATGCTTACCCAGCAGAAAGCCCTTGAGATTATGAGAACTCCGTTTGACGTCGACAAATGGGTGCGCTTGCTGTTAGGAGAAAGAACACGTATGTGCGATGCTTTCAGGCTTCTGCCGATATGCAAGGAGGTTTTTCCAAGCGACGCGAACTTCTTCCTCGCCAGAATGACAGACGCACAGGCCATATACGACTATCTTGTCTGCCGCGGAATAATCGTGCGTAACCGCACCCGCGTAACCCTCTGCCGTGACTGCCTCAGAATAACAATCGGCACAAGAACCGAAAACAATGAGCTGCTGGCCGCATTACGTCAGTACGTTTAAGAAACGGTGCATAAGAAACAAGGACGTTGATTATAAGAAATAAAGATATTGTAGAAAAGAATAAAGGCTCAACCAGCATTCCGCGGTTGAGCCTTTTAGCTTAATAAGCATTCTTATCATGTATGATTATCTGCAAAGCAGTCTTGCCGATGATTCGCAGGTCGAGCCATATACTCCAGTTCTCGATATACCAGATGTCCCGTTGCACACGTCCCTCCATCTGCCAGAGCTCTCTCGTCTCTCCACGATAGCCCGTCACCTGTGCCCATCCCGTGATACCGGGCTTCACGAAGTGGCGCACCATATACTTGTCAATCAGCTCACGATAGACCTCCGTATGGTGGAGCATGTGAGGCCGCGGGCCGACAATGCTCATGTCGCCTTTAAGAACATTGAGGAACTGGGGAAGCTCGTCGATGTTCGCCTTGCGCATGAAATTGCCGAAAGCGAATTTTCGCGGGTCATGTTCCGTGGCCTGAACAAGGTCCGCATCCTTGTTTACGTGCATTGAACGGAACTTATAGCACTGGAACTCACGGCCGTTCAAACCCGTACGGGACTGTTTGAAGAATATCGGTCCGGGGCTCTGCAGCTTGATAATCAAAGCGATTATAGGGATAAACGGAAGCAGACAAAGCAGAATGATGGACGCGACCAAAAGGTCGAATGTACGCTTGACAAACCGGTTTGTGGGATTAGTCAGCGGCTCCTCATAATTAGTGAAGACGATTGTCTTGCCCAGATGCTCAAACTTGACGGTATGCCCAAATATCTGAGAGAACGACGGTATATAATAGAAATGCGCCACATTATTGTTGCAATAGCGCATTATCCGGCGTATCTTCCTCTCTTCGCCCACAGGCAGGCTGCAATAAATCTCGTCCGCAATGGCCGTTCCGCCGTTGGCGTCCATCAGCTTTTCAAAGTCAGCAATGGTTCCGCAATACTCCAATCCTTCCGGACACTCATCAAGTCTGCAGTCCGAATAATAGCCCTTAACATGATATCCCATGAACTGATTGCCCACGAGAAACCTGTAAGCATCAACAGTCAGCGGGTCTGAACCTATGAAAACAACGTCACGCCTGTTACGGCCCATCATGCGGTAACGCTTGATTATCCAACGCTCATAATACCGTGACAACAATATACCGACATAAACGGCCGGCGTCAAGATGCCTGCGAAACGGAAACCAAGGAAAGACAGGCCTTCGTATTGGAACAACAAGATTTGGAAAACAAACGTCAGAACGCCAAACAGCAGCACAAGAAGTGTCACCTGACGTAATACCTGCTCGGAAGTGGAACGACGCTCATGAACGATTGTAGAAAAAAAGTATTGGGCAAACAACATTCCGGCATTGGCTGCAAAAACCAGAATGCTATCATCACCATCCATCGCGAAGTCCATGAGACTCTTTCCGAAATGGATGTAAACATACAACAATACGTTCAAAACCAGAAAATCGCAGATTATAACAATGGTCTTTATCAAATTGCTTGTCTTAGCATTCGAATTCATACACTTAATATATATTCGTTACACTTCTGTTTTATAAATATCCACAATACATTAACACAGAAAAACCGTTATCGCCATAAGCCGCATTCCGATCCACTACTGATCAAGTGCAACGTTTTATGACAATAGACGATATCCTGTTTCTATAATATCAATACGGCGCCAGGCCATTCAAATATTCATTATGCAAAAATACAACTTTATTTCCTGATGGCAAAATAATCATCCTTTTTTATCTCAACATGTATAAAATATTAATACAGAGCAACTAATATAATCTTCTGTTACCAGCTTTTATTCTAAAGCAGCTTTCTTTCTGACCGTCATTCCACCAATCTAACACATCTGTCCCGGCCGGAGACGATAAGACTATCAGGCCGCGACATCCGTCATCCGGATTGCCGCGGCCTGATTAAAGTTATTTAATTCTGACAAATATTTCTGTCAGAAATGTCTTACTCCTCAACGGCAGCCTGCGCCGCAGCCAGACGTGCGATAGGCACGCGGAACGGAGAGCAGGAAGCGTAGTTCATGCCGACCTTTGCGCAGAACTTCACAGAGCTGGGCTCGCCACCGTGCTCACCGCAGATACCGGTACGCATGCCCGGGCGGACAGCGCGTCCCTTCTCAACGGCCATCTTGATGAGCTGGCCCACACCGTTCTGGTCGAGAACCTGGAACGGGTCTACCTTCAGAATCTTCTTGTCCAGATAAGCGGGCAGGAAGCTGGCGATGTCGTCACGAGAGTAGCCGAATGTCATCTGTGTCAGGTCGTTTGTTCCGAACGAGAAGTACTCGGCCTCAGAAGCGATACGGTCTGCGGTAAGGGCAGCACGCGGTATCTCAATCATCGTACCTACCTCAAATTCAACCTCAACGCCTTCCTCAGCGAACACTTCCTTGGCAGTCTTCATGATGATTTCCTTCTGCTGCTTGAACTCATAGAGGATACCGATCAGCGGAACCATGATTTCCGGAACGGGGTTCTTGCCTTCCTTCTTCAGCTCACAAGCTGCACCGAGGATGGCACGTGTCTGCATCTCTGTGATTTCGGGGAACGTGATTCCCAGACGGCAACCGCGGTGACCCAGCATCGGGTTGTTCTCGGCCAGGCTGGCAACGCGCTTCTGAATCTCGTCAACGCTGACGCCCATTTCCTCTGCCATGGTCTGCTGTCCCTTCAGATCGTGGGGAACGAACTCGTGGAGTGGCGGGTCAAGCAGACGGATGTTGACAGGACAGCCGTCCATAGCGTCGAGGATGCCCTTGAAGTCAGCCTTCTGATAAGGCAGCAGCTTGGCAAGTGCCTTCTTGCGGCCCTCCACTGTGTCGGCAAGAATCATCTCACGCATGGCCACAATCTTCTGATCCTCGAAGAACATGTGCTCCGTACGTGTCAGACCGATACCCTTGGCACCGAATGCGCGGGCAACGCGTGCGTCGTGCGGAGTATCTGCGTTCGTGCGAACCTGCAGCTTGGTGTACTTGTCGCAGAGATCCATCAGCTCCTTGAAGTCGCCTGACAGCTCGGCAGCCTTTGTCGGAATCTCGCCTGCATAAACCTGACCTGTTGAACCGTTGAGCGAGATATAGTCTCCCTCCTTATACACAACACCTTCAATCTCGACCGTCTTGTCCTTGTAGTTGACGTTGATTGCGCCGGCGCCAGACACACAGCACTTACCCATGCCGCGCGCAACGACGGCTGCGTGAGACGTCATACCGCCGCGTGCGGTCAGGATACCCTCGGCAGCCGACATACCGGCGAGGTCCTCAGGTGAGGTCTCGATGCGGACCATAACCACGCGGTGGCCGTCGGCACGCCATGCCTGAGCGTCGTCAGCGTGGAAGACAATCTGTCCGCAGGCAGCGCCCGGAGAAGCGGGCAGACCCTGAGTGATGACCTTGGCCTTCTTCAGGGCTTCCTTGTCGAATACCGGGTGAAGCAGCTCGTCGAGTTTCTGGGGCTCGCAGCGCAGCAGTGCGGTCTTCTCGTCAATCTCACCTTCGCGGAGCAGGTCCATTGCAATCTTAACCATAGCCGTACCCGTGCGCTTTCCGTTACGGGTCTGGAGGAACCAGAGCTTGCCCTCCTGTACGGTGAACTCCATATCCTGCATGTCGTGGTAGTGCTTTTCGAGCTTGTCCTGCAACATATTGAGCTCGTTGTAAATCTCCGGCATAGCCTCCTCCATGGAGGGATACTTGCTTGCGCGCTCCTCCTCGCTGATGCCCTGCAGGGCAGCCCAGCGGCGCGAGCCTTCCTTGGTGATCTGCTGCGGTGTGCGGATACCGGCAACGACGTCCTCACCCTGTGCGTTCACGAGATACTCACCGTTGAAGAGGTTCTCGCCCGTAGCGGCGTCGCGGCTGAAGCATACACCCGTAGCCGATGTGTCACCCATGTTTCCGAAGACCATAGCCTGAACGTTGACGGCTGTACCCCACTCTGCGGGGATGCCCTCCATCTTGCGGTAGAGGATGGCGCGCTCGTTCATCCAAGAGTCGAACACGGCGCAGATAGCACCCCAGAGCTGCTCCATCGGGTCTGTCGGGAAGTCCTTGCCGGTCTGCTCCTTGATGGCAGCCTTGAACTCAGCCACAAGCTGTTTCAGCTCGTCTATGTTCAGCTCGTTGTCGAGCTTGATGCCGCGCTGTTCCTTCACCTTCTCGATGATAGCCTCGAACGGGTCGATGTCCTCCTTGTTGACGGGCTTCATGCCGAGCACGACGTCACCGTACATCTGCACGAAACGGCGGTAGCTGTCATAAACGAAACGCTCGTTTCCTGTTTTCTTGGCCAGTCCGGCAGCGACCTCATCATTGAGACCGAGGTTGAGGATGGTGTCCATCATACCGGGCATAGAGGCACGGGCACCCGAACGCACGCTGACGAGCAACGGGTTCTCCACGTTGCCGAACTTGCTGTTCATCAGACCTTCGATATGGGCAACGGCATTGTTGACGTCCTCCTTCAGAAGGGCAACAACGTCTTCCTTACCTTTTTCAAAGTATTCGTTACATACATCCGTAGTAATTGTAAATCCCGGGGGTACGGGCACTCCGATAAGATTCATCTCCGCCAGGTTGGCACCTTTACCTCCGAGAAGGTTTCTCATGTCAGCCTTACCCTCGGCCTTACCGTTGCCGAAGGTATAAACTCTTTTTTCACTCATAAGTTAGTTGTTTTATTTACGATTAACACTATTATTGTTTTCTTTATTATGTTTTGCAAATATAGCTCATTTATATTTCTTATCCAAAAAAAATACAGAAAATTTGCAATGTCTATATTACATTTATACAAATCACGCGATTACGGATATACTGCCCATCATATTTCTCCGGCAAAAAAATGACAGCCATCCCTCGCCGGCCGCGTTTCAGAACCGGTCGTGCGAATGTCCGTCACGGCGTTCTCTGCCTGCCTGAACCATACCACAAAACATATATGAAAATAATACGAGCACCATACCGCCACACCGGAGCACGTTTTTCTTTATCCTCACACACGCTCATAACATATATAATGTGTCCTTTGCACAAAGTCAATCAAAAGGATACCTATGAAAACATGCCCAAGGCATGCCACTACACATTGCGATGTCCCTTTATGGCAAAAACAATATTATGCCTTACGTGAAAAACATTCTCGTTTTCACATCTTTGCGTTGAATTAAACTGTTAAAAACTCAGAATTAAGCGGACAAATGCCTCAAAATCCTTGCGTTTTTCAGAAACAAAAATCTTTTGGCCGCAAATTCGCGAGTTTTGCACGTGCATCTTTTATCACCTGAGCTACAGCGCGTTACAGCAAAAACCCTGAAAGTGTGCAATAAAATCAGCCCGAAAGTTCTGCCGTAAGGGCCTTACGGCCTTGCGGCAAGGCCCTCATTGCATTGCAACGGGGCCGCCGTCATCATGCGACGGGGCTGCTTTCGCAACCCCGTAAGGCCCTCCCGGGTCGGCGGCGACGGAAAAACGGGAGGACGACGGCGGCGAAATGTCAGGATTTCGGCTTCGCTGTTCTCCAGAATTAAAATTTTCAAATGTTAAATTCCGTGATATTATCATGACAGCTCTTCATACGTCATGTATATCGGGCAATGACCTGCCTGCCGGACAATGACTCATTGGAAAGACAATGACTTGCAGGGCAGACAAACGTGCCGCAACGGCGTCAGTGAACAGCTGAAGCCGAAAATTATCATCAACAAATGGCTTATATGACAGGAAATTATTAATTTTGCAGACTGATTGGCTGGAAACCGCCATTTCAGAGAATCGGAACAAACAGAGAACAAACAACAAAGACATATAAATGAGCAGAAAGAGAAAAGCGTTGCCGATACTGGAGAACGTGACCATCACGGATGTGGCCGCCGAAGGCAAGTCGCTGGCGAGGGTTGAGGACATGGTCGTCTTCGTGCCGTTCACGGTTCCGGGCGATGTCGTGGACCTTCAGATAAGAAAGAAAAAGCACAGCTACTGTGAGGCGGAGGTCGTCCGCTTCCGCGAATACAGCAAGGTGCGCGAGACACCGATGTGCAGCCACTTCGGGGTCTGCGGCGGATGTAAGTGGCAGAACCTCCCCTACGAGGAACAGCTCAAGGCCAAGCAGAAGCAGGTTCACGACCAGCTGCGCCGCATCGGAAAGGTGGAGTTGCCGGAGTTCCGGCCGATAATGGGCTCGGTGAAGACGAGTGAATACCGCAACAAACTGGAGTTCGGCTGCGCCAACAGACGCTGGATGACGAAGGAAGAGATAGCGACACTCCCGAAAGAGGGTGAAGCGGGATCGGACATCGAGCGTAACGCCATCGGATTCCATATCACCGGTGCCTTCGACAAAATCCTCCCCATCGAGAAGTGCTGGCTGATGGACGACCTGCACAACCGCATCCGCAACGCCATCCGCGACTATGCCATCGCAACCGGAATGACTTTCTTCGACCTCAGGGCACAGAAGGGACTGCTGCGCGACATCATCATCCGCAACTCCAACACGGGCGAATGGATGGTCATCATCCAGTTCCACTACGACGAGGAGGGCGACGACGAGCGCGCCAAGGCGCTGCTGCAGCACGTGGCCGACACGTTCCCCGAGATCACGTCGCTGATGTATCTCGACAATCAGAAGTGCAACGACACCATCGGCGATCAGGAGATTCTGACCTTCCGGGGCAACGACCATATCTTCGAGAAGATGGAGGAGCTGCGCTTCAAGGTCGGTCCGAAGAGCTTCTATCAGACGAACACCGAACAGGCGTATCATCTCTATGCCGTGGCACGCGAGTTCGCCGCTCTCACGGGCGACGAGCTTGTCTATGACCTATACACCGGAACGGGAACCATCGCCAATTTCGTGGCGCGCAACGCCCGCAAGGTCATCGGCATCGAATATGTTCCCGAGGCCATCGAGGACGCAAAGATAAACTCTGAGATAAACGGCATCAGCAACACGCTTTTCTATGCCGGCGACATGAAGGACATCCTCAACGACAGCTTCATCGCCGCCCACGGACGGCCTGACGTCATCATCACCGACCCGCCACGCGCCGGCATGCATGCCGACGTCATCAGCACCATCCTCCGCGCCGCGCCGAAGCGCATCGTCTACGTGAGCTGCAATCCCGCCACGCAGGCCCGCGACCTGGCCGCGCTCAACGCCGACTACAAGGTTGTGGAGGTCCAGCCAGTGGACATGTTCCCCCATACGCCCCATGTCGAAAACGTCGTCCTGCTCGAAAGGAGGACGGCACAGGAGGCGTGAAACGGAGGTGCGGCGGAACCGTTGGACGCCGTCACGCACACATTATTGAATATATAAGCAATGAACAGACTGTTTATCACAGCCGCCCTACTCCTCGCCGCTGTCGCCGCCGGAGCACAGAAAGCCGGCAGCATAGTCAGCAAACCGAAGTTCAGCGGCTATTTTCTCGGCCAGTATCAGGCGTCGCTGAAGGACGGCGACAACAGCAATTCGTTCAACCTGCGCATGGCGCGGGTGTCGGTGGGCGGCCGGATTATGGACGATTTTGAATATAAGATACAGGGACAGATCAACGGCAACACGTCGACACTGGGCAGCAGCCCTCGGCTGGGCGACCTCTTCGTGG
>USFX01000080.1 GCA_900553965.1 uncultured Prevotella sp. | reverse complement strand
CGGCGGGCTGGCTTACGGGATTTATGCGCTTGCCCATGACGGGAAGGACGGCGTGGACGACGACGGACTTCAGGTGGCTGTGAGGGAAGAGGCTGTCATCGAGGTTGACACGATTGTTTTGCGCCGGCAGACGTTTCAGAAGCAGGTTCTGTGCAACGGCCGGCTGACAGCCATACAGAGGGCCGAACTGATGTGTCCGAAAGCGGGAGAGATGTTGCAGAGCGTGAACGTCAGGAACGGACAGCGCGTAGCGGCCGGCATGGTGTTGGCCGTGGCAGACACACGCGAACGCAAGGTGGCCCATGAGAAGGCCGTGCGTGACTTGGAAAAGGCACGGGTGGACTTGCAGGACAAGCTGATAGGCCTGGGATATGACGGGAACACTGACAATGTGCCGGCTGAGGTGCTCCACCGGGCTGAGGTCACGTCGGGATATTATTCGGCGCGGTTTGCGCTGCGCTCCGCCGAACAGGCTTTGCAGGACTGCAGTCTGAAGGCTCCGTTCGGCGGCAGGATTGCCGATCTCACGGCACGGCCGTATCAGCGTGGCGACAAGTTCTGCACGCTGATAGACGACTCGTTCTTTGACGTGGAATTCAAGGTGCTGGAGGCCGAGCTCGTTTCCGTCAGCACGGGCACGCGGGTCAAGGTGTCGCCGTTTGTCGACGGCGAGCTGGCGCTCGATGGAACGGTGACGGAAATCAATCCCTCCGTAGACGAAAAAGGGCTCGTCGCGGTCAAGGCCCGCATCAAGAACACTTCCGACCGCCTTATGGACGGTATGAACGTGAAAGTGACCATTGAGAACTCCGTGGCCGACATGTTCGTCGTGCCGAAGGAAGCTGTGGTTGAGCGCGACGGCTACAACGTGGTCTTCGTCTACGACAGCAATACACACCGCGCGGTATGGACATACGTCGACATCATGTACGGCAATCTCACGAGCTTTGCCATAACGGGATGTGAACGGAAGAACACCACGGTGGGCGAGGGGGACATAATAATAACTTCCGGAAATCTCAATCTGGCGGATGATACGGAAGTGAAGATACAGAAATAAAATAGAATTTAAAAGGGCATATGCCCGTAATAAAAACAATAATAAAATGAAAAAGAAAACATTAATCACGCTGAGTATAGCAGCGGTTGTCATCGTATCAGGATATGGTGGCATGAATGCTAACAAAAAAGTAGGAATCAACAACTTGTTAATGGAAAACGTTGAGGCATTATCCGGAAAATCAGAAGATGATGATTGTAATTACAAAAATGGTTACACAGCATTTACTGGTAAAAAGGGAAGTGCATACGATTGTTGTAAAGTATGGGTCGAAAATGCTCCGAAAAGTGAGCATTGCAGATAATGACAATTAATTCCTAATCATTCATTATGCGAGAAAAGACATTTAAATTATATAAAGTATTCACAATATGAGTATTTTAGATGTCTTTCTCGCATATTTATTAAAAACAATAAAATTATGAAAGAAATAATCAATATAAACTATATATGCATAATAGTTTGCAGTGTATTCTTTATCTCTTGTAAGACAGAAACGCCTTCAGAGGCTGTTGTTTTATTACAATTAGAGAATGAAAAGCCACAATCTTGTTCCGCAGATGATTCAATATTTATCCCAATCCCATTCAATTTGTGGGACATGAAAGTTATTGATGATAAAGCTGTATTTTTTTCACCAGGCCGTAACAATTACGGCGTTATTTATGATTTAAAGAATAAAAAGGAAATAGAGCAAATTGGAAAGAAAGGCAAGGGGCCTGATGAATTTCTTTCATGTAATTTGTGCCACATGAATGAGAAATCACAATTTGCTTTATATGATATAGTGAAGAAGGAACTTGCAACATTTAGAGAAGAAAAAGGATGTTTTATTAAAGATGATATATACGAACTACCCCAATATGAAGACGGGTATGGAAAGCCTTATACAGCCATAATGCAATATGCTAATACGAAATTTTTGATGAAAGAAGATGGTGATGAAACATATATGCATTTAATGGATTTAAGTGCACAAAAAGTATTAGCCTCATATCATTGTGACCTCCGTAAGAAAAATACGGCTTACACTCCTTATGATTTCATTTTTGATTTTATTGGGAATAATATACTATTGGCATATTGCTATTTTGACAGGTATGAAATTTTGCATATTGATAATAATTCATTGACACCTTCTTATTATTGCGGAGAAGAAGAATTCAAAACCATACCATCAGATTATGATGATTTAATGTATGTCAATCTATGTATAAGAACCTTTGGAAAGGAATTTTTTATACTCAAAAGTCAAGGAGGTACTGACAATGGTGACATCATAAATATTATAAACATGGAGACAAAGGTTCAAAGGACAGTTCGATTAGATAAAAAGATTAAGCTTTTTGATATAGATGCGTTCGGGGCGATATGGGGATATAATGAAGCCGAAAATGGTTCAATTATATATAAATATAACCTATAGACGGCAACTAATATTATCCATCGACATTATTATTGCATACTAAAAAATATGCTCCATAAAATCCTCCACCGCCCCATTGCCGTGACGATGACGCTGATAGCCGTCGTCACGCTCGGTGTGCTTGCCCTCGGGCGCATACCGGTTTCCTTGATGCCCGATATTGACGTTCCGCGCATTGTGGTGCAGATGTCGGCACAAGGCAGTTCCGCCCGCGAGATAGAGCAGCGCATGGTCGGTCCGATGCGCCGTCAGCTGTCGCAGGTGGCCGGTCTGAAAGACATTGAATCGGCGTCGCGCACCGATGCCGGCATAATAACACTGACGTTCAGTCCCGGCAGCGACATGAGTCTGCTGTTCATCGAAGTGAACGAGAAGATTGACCGCGCCATGAGCTCCATGCCAAAGGAAATGGAACGTCCGAAGGTGATGAAGATTGGTGCTCTCGACATTCCCGCGTTCTATGTCGACGTGACCGGAGGGCGCCCGGAACAGACCTCGCGGCTGGTGAGCAACGTCATCAGCAAGCGCATGGAACAGTTGCCGGAAGTGGCCATGGTGGACTACAGCGGACTGACGGGAACGCGGATCACTATACAGCCTGACGCGTCGCGTGCAAGCATGTCAGGAATAACCAATAGCGATATAGAAAAGGCTATCAGCGACAACAACATCGTACTGGAGACGCTGAGCGTGAGGGACGGCATATACCGGTATAACATTCACTTCGATTCTCAGATACTTTCCGTCCGCGATATTGAAAACATCTATCTGCGGCATAACGGACGGCTGCTGCAGCTGAAAGACATCTGCAAGGTGGAAGAGACGGCCGCCGTGCGCAAGGGCATTGTCGCGTCGGACGGCCGCGACGCCATCACAATGGCGGTGATAAAGCAGAGCGACGCACAGATGAGCGACCTGCAGCAGAGCATGGACACGCTGATGGCGCAGCTCACGCGCGACTATCCCGAACTGCGTTTCACCGTGACGCGCGACCAGACGCAGCTGCTGTCGTACAGCATGAACAACCTGGAGTGGAACCTCGTGCTTGGCATCGTCATGGCAAGCATCGTGCTGTTTGTCTTCATCGGAGGCCGCCGCCTTCCGGTGCTTGTGGCAATATCCATCCCGCTGTCGCTGATACTCACGCTGCTCTGCTTCTATCTCATGGGCATCTCGCTGAACATAATATCGCTGTCGGGACTTATCCTCGGCGTGGGAATGATTGTGGACAACGCGATTATCGTGATAGACAACATCCTGCAGAAAGGCACGTGCAACGAGAAGACGATCAACTCGGCCGTGAAGGAGGTCGTCATGCCGATGCTGTCGTCCGTTCTCACCACCTGCTCGGTGTTCATCCCGCTGATATTCCTCAGCGGAACGGCGGGGGCGCTGTTCTACGACCAGGCCATGGGCATAACGATAGCGCTGTTCAGCTCGCTCGCCGTAGCGGCTCTCGTGGTGCCGGTATATCATCTGGCGCTGTGCAGGAAATGCCGGCCGAGGGAGACCAAGGTCAACATACGGCTGACGGCTCTATATGAGAAAGGCATGCGCTACACGCTGCGTCATCCGAAGACCATGGTGGGCGTGTTCTCCGGAAGCATGCTGCTGATTCTCCTCCTGCTGCCTTTCATCCGGAAGGAACGGATGCCGGAGATTCCTCACGATGACGCACTTGTGACAATCGACTGGAACACGGCCATCGTTCCGGAAGAGAACAACCGCCGCGTAGGCGAGGTGCTGGGACAGGTGAAAGACTATGTCAAGGCGAGCACCACGATGGCCGGAGGACAGGATTTCATGCTGTCGCACACGAGGAACATCACCGGCAGCGAGGCCGTATGCTACATAAAATGTGCGTCGGCCGAGGACTGTGACAAGGCGGTGGAGAAGATCAAGCGCTATGTCGCCGGCCATTATCCGAAGGCGATGGTGGAGTCGGAGCTCGCGGCAAACATCTTCGACATGATTTTCTCTACCGGCGAACCGGATCTTCAAATCCGGCTTCAGAAACGTGAGGGCGGCAGACCAGAGGTTGTCCAGACGCGCGCTGTGATGGACTCGCTGCAACGGAGATTTCCGCAGACGGACATACAGCCGGTTCCGACCGAGACCTATATCCGCTACAGGACGGATGCGGAGCAGATGGCCTACTACGGTGTTACATACCGGCAACTGTATTCGCGGCTGAAGGAACTGCTCGGAACAAGCAGCATATATGAAATCAGCAGCGGCGGCGAGAGCGTTCCGGTGGTGATTGGCAGCGACGGCATTGACAGCGGCGCGCTGCTGGGCAACACCATAACGAACGGCAACGGAACGGCCGTTCCGCTGGCCTATCTCGTGAAGGAGTCGCGCCGCGAGGACTACAAGCATCTTGCGGCAAGTGATGACGGCGAGTTCTCCGTGATAGACATAGATGACGTCACGGACCGGAAGGCGGAGGAAATGATGGCATACGTCACGAAAATCACTGACGGCTCGCCGGTCAAGGCGTCGTTCCGCGGCGGCTATTTCTCTTCACGTTCCATGATTGGCGAGCTGGCGGTGGTTCTTGCCGTTGCCGTCCTGCTGCTCTATTTCATACTTGCTGCGCAGTTTGAGAGCATCGTCCAGCCGGTGATTATCCTCACGGAGGTCATCATCGACGTAGCGATGGTGATGCTGGCGCTGTTCGTTTGCGGCGAGTCGCTGAACATAATGTCGATGATAGGCATAATCGTGGCATGCGGAATCATAATAAACGACTCGATATTGAAGGTCGATACGATAAACAGGCTGTACCGCCGGCGCGGTCCGGGCGGCGGACGCAGCAACGCTCCGCTGCTCAGGGCGGTCATCGTGGCCGGCCACCGCCGGCTGAAGCCTATCGTCATGACGTCACTGACGACGGTGCTCGCCATCGTGCCGTTCCTGCATCGCGGCGACATGGGGTCGGCTCTGCAATATCCGCTGTCGTTCGCGATAATCACGGGTATGACCGTAGGAACGATGGTGAGCCTGTTTTTCGTACCGCTGATGTATTACCTTATATATAGAAGAAGATGAAACATTCGTTCTCCATACTGCTCGTGTTGTGCGTATTGATGGTTGTCGGCGGGGCGCTCGTTCCGCAGCTGGACATCAGCAACAAGCCGCGGCCGGAACAGGGCAAGACTCTCACCATCTCATACAGATGGAAAAACGCTTCGGCAAAGGTCGTGGAACAGAACGTCACGTCGCGCATAGAGGCTCTGGTGAGTTCGGTGCGCGGGGTGGAGAAAGTCTCGTCGGTGAGCCGGTTCGGCAGCGGGCGGATCACGGTGGAGCTGAAACAGAAGGCCGACGTGTCAGCGACGAAATTTGAGATTGCCTCGATTCTGCGTCAGATCAGGGGCAAGCTGCCCGAAGGCGTGTCCTATCCTACCGTGTCGGGCGGTGAGGTGAGCACCGTGCTTGGTGACGACAACGAGGTGAAGTTGATTCTGACATACATGCTGAACGCCGACATGTCGGGCGAGCAGATGCGGCAGATAGCCGAAAGAGAGACAAAACATGCCGTCGAACGCATTGAGGGCGTCCATCATGTCGACATAACCGGCACGACTGCCCACTATATGGAGGTGGAATATGACGCGGAGCAGTTGGCCGTTTACGGTATAGGCAGTTCCGATATCATCGACGCCATCCGCAATTTCTCCGGCCGTGAAGATATTGTCGGCGAGGTTTCGGCGGAGGGCGGAAGGGTCACAATCCCGCTACTGCTGTCGTCGAAAGAGGAACGGAGGCGGTTTGAGCAGATGCCGCTGAAGAACATCGGCGGCAAGATTGTATATCTCAACAACCTTGCCACGTGTAACATCCGTGAACGGAAGCCCGGAAGCTACTATCGTGTGAACGGTATGAACACCATCTATGTCAATGTCTATGCGGACAAGGACGCCAACGTGGTCAGTGTCTCCGACCGGGTGAAAAGCGTGATGGAGGCATCAGCCACCACGCTCCACCCGTCGCTGTCTTACGACCGTGCGGAGGAACAGATGAAAGAGTTCCGCACGCTGGTGGCGCGCTCGTCGCTGACGCTGGCCATCCTGCTGGTGTTTGTGTGGATGTGCGGCGGATTCAGATGGCGCTATCTTGCTGTCATCAGCATTTCCCTGCTTGCGAACATTCTCATCGCCGTAATGTTCTACTGGTTGGCCGACATCCGTCTCCATCCGTTCTCAATGGCGGGAATAACCGTCTCGCTGGGCATCATCATCGACTCGGCCATCGTCATGGCCGACCACTACGCCTACTACCGCGACCGCAGGGCTTTCACCGGAATACTTGCAGCGATGATGACCACTGTCGGGGCGCTGGTCATCGTCTTCTGGCTGCCGGACTATCTGAGGCATGACCTGAAGGATTTTTCTGTCGTCGTGATGATAAATCTTCTTGTCGCCGTTGCTGTGGCTCTGTTTTTCACTCCGGCTCTTGTCGCGCAGTTCGGTGTGACGCGTAGGAAGACCTTCTTGAAGCGAAACCTACATACGCGTTTCGTTGTGTGGTTCTCGCGCCTGTATTCGTGCTATGCCGGTATGGGGCAACGGCAGTGGGCGCGCTGCGCGCTGCTGCTGGTGTTTGCCGGTATGTTCGCCGGTTCGCTCAAACTGTTCACGGACAGTCTCGACAGCAACACGTTCCGGCAAAAGGAGAAGGAAACGAAGCTGTATGTCCGTGCGCAGATGCCGTTGGGCGGAAGTGTTCATGAGCTGAACGGCAAGGTCAGGGAGGTTGAGGCTCTGCTGTCGCAGTTCAAGGAGATAAAGCGGTTTGAGACGGTGGTCCGTCCGAGCGGTGCTGCAATCGTCGTCGAGTTCAAGGACGAGGCGTTGGCGGCCGGCTTTCCTTTTCTTCTGGAAAGTCGCGTCATAGGAAAGGTGATAACCATAGGCGGCGCCGACTGGGCGACGTCGGGAGTGAGCGAACGCGGATTCAGCAACTCGCTGAATCTGCAATACAGGGCAAACCGCATTGAGATTGCCGGATATGACTATGAGCGGCTCTATCGCTTTGCCGAGGATATGGTGGAGGAGATGCAGAGGAACAGACGGGTGACCGACTTGGCAATCGTCACGCCGGGGCATGAAGAACAGGAAGACGAATTTTTCATGTCATACGACCGCGGCATGATGGCCGCCGACAGCATCAGCGCGCACGATATTCATTCCTCTCTCCAGAGTCTGTTGGCTGACCGCGAGGCGGAAAAGATTGACGTTGGAGGAAAGATGATGGACGTGACGGTACACACGACGGCGGTCAACTCGTTCGACTTATGGCAGGTGGAAAACTCCTATGTCATCTCCGGCGGCCGTCAGGTGCGGCCGTCGGGATTTATGGACATAAGCAGACGCAAGGCTAAGAACATCATTCCGAGGGACAATCAGGAATATGTGTTGCGCGTGGCTTTCAACGTGCTCGGGTCGTACACCTATACCGGCCGTTATATCAAGAGCATCACCGAAAAATTTAACGCGACGTTTCCCGTCGGTTTCCGCTGTCTGAACAAGACCAGCGGCGCATACGAGGACGACGGAACGCAATATTGGCTGATAGGGCTTGTGGCCGTAATCGTGTTCTTCATACTTGCCATCCTTTTCGAGAGTCTGCTTCAGTCGCTTGCCGTCACACTGCTAATTCCGGTTTCGTTCATCGGACTTTTCGTCACGTATTATGTCACAGGCGTGCCCTTCGGTACGGGCGGCTTTGCGGCCATGGTGCTGCTGGCCGGTCTCACGGTGAATGCCGGTATATATATAGTCTGTCAGTATAACATCATCGTCCGTCAGCATGACATTTCCAACCGTCAATATGATATTCCTAATAGTCAGCATGAAACGCGGAAGCGACAGGGAGTTCGTTGGTTTGTTACCGCTTTCAACCACAAGATTGTCCCGATAATGCTGACAGTGCTTTCCACGGTCATCGGCATGATACCGTTTCTGCTGGACGGCCCGGAAGAACAGCCATTCTGGTTCTCTCTTGCCGTAGGAACGATAGGCGGTTTGTCGCTAAGCGTAATTCCACTCGTTCTATTCCTGCCTTTAGTAATGCTGCTTAGCGGTAATAAGAAACGTCACTCTTAATTGAACAAATCTTTATAAATGGCAAGGCAATAATCCTCTAATCGCAACTCCATACTCATGTCTACAGTTTTCTCATTCGTGTTTCAAATCACCCATGAAATCAAAAAAAGCATGCCAAATGGTCCGGATGTCGAATAAATTGTGTAATTTTGTCAGCTAAATGAAGACATCTGAACTGCAGACAATCAAGCAACGGTATAATATCGTAGGCAACTGCGATGCGCTGAACCATGTCCTCGACGTCGCCATGCAGGTGGCGCCGACCGACCTCAGTGTGCTCATCGTGGGCGAGAGCGGTGTGGGAAAAGAGATTATCCCGCGTGTCATTCATGACAATTCGCCCCGCCGGCGGGAGAAATATTTTGCCATCAACTGCGGTTCCATTCCCGAAGGCACCATCGACAGTGAACTGTTCGGACACGTGAAGGGCTCTTTTACGGGCGCCATCAACGACAGTCCCGGATATTTCGGCGTGGCAAACAAGGGAACGCTCTTCCTTGATGAGGTGGGCGAACTGCCATTGGCAACACAGGCTCGGCTGCTGCGCGTACTCGAAACGGGCGAATATATCCCCGTGGGAGCAACTGAGGTGAAACGGACTGACGTGCGGATTGTGGCTGCTACAAATGTCAATATACGCAAGGCCATCAGCGAAGGCCGCTTCCGCGAAGACCTCTACTACCGCCTCAACTCCATACCGATACAGATGCCGCCGTTGCGTGACAGGGGCGAGGACATCGTGCTGCTCTTCCGCCTGTTTGCCATGCAGATGGCCGAGAAATACAGAATGGAGAAAGTCGTGCTGACGGATGAGGCGAAGAGGATGCTGATGAAATATAAATGGCCGGGAAACGTACGGCAGTTGAAGAACATCACAGAACAGATTTCCATCCTGAGCACTGAACGGCAGATAACTCCGGAGGTCTTGACACGATTCATTCCGCAAGACCAGGAAAGCACACAACTGGCCACGATAAGCAAGAGCGAAGACCACAGCTTCGAGAACGAACGCGAGATTCTCTATAAGATTTTGTTCGAGTTGCGCGGCAATGTGAACGAACTGCGACGCAACTTCAACATGCTGAAGAAACAGATTGAAGACGCTCATGGAGGAGGCACGACTCTGGTCGGAAAAGACGACGGCGGAAGCCAGATGCCGACAACACCGGCAACAGTGACTCCACAGCAGATCTACATCTCATCCACACAGCAAAAACAACAGGCTGAGGACGCTATCGCCGAAGAATATGTCGAGCCGGAACGCGAGCCGGAGAGCCTGAACCTGAACGATTTGAGCCGGCAGATGCTGGAAAAAGCATTGGAAAGAAACGGTGGAAACAGAAAAAAAGCGGCACAGGAGCTGGGAATCTCTGACCGAACGCTCTACCGAAGAATAAAGCAATACGGGCTGGAATGACTTACGACAGCAGAAAGACATTGTCGATACAGCAATTCTGATGTTCTGAAGAAACACGATACAGCCATTTACACATTATTATATATAACGAAGAAAGCAGAAACAAATGAAACAAATAAAGAAAACAGGATTTCATATAAGGAACATACGGCACAAGACAGAATCAGGAACGGTTCTGCGCGGATTCCGTCTGTCGTTATGTCTGCCTGTCCTGTTGTTGCTGCTTTCATGTTCCGTATCCTATAAGTTCAACGGAGCAAGCATAGACTACAGTACGACCAAGACTATACAAATTGCCGATTTCCCCATACGCTCCAGCTATGTCTGGGGACCGATGGCAAGCATATTCAACAACAAATTGAAGGACATATACGCCAATCATACCCGCCTGATACAGGTCAAACGCAACGGTGACCTCAAAGTGGAGGGCGAAATAACGCGCTATGAGCAGCGCAACAAAGCCGTTTCAAGCGAAGGCTATTCGGCACAGACGGAACTGTCAATGACAGTCAACGTGAGATTTACGAACAACGCCAAACATACGGAAGACTTCGAACGGCAGTTCACGGCTTCCGCAACATACGAGACGACACAGTCTCTAAATTCAGTTCAGGAAGAGCTGGTCACCCAGATGGTGGAAGAGATAACTGACCAGATATTCAACGCAACCGTAGCCAACTGGTAATTGACGACCTATGGACATAGCAGAGCTTATCAATCACCCCGAAAAACTCGACAGAGACACTCTGTATGAGCTTCGCTCCATGCTGGCACTATATCCGTATTTCCAGACAGCACGATTGCTGATGCTGCAAAATCTATATCTGCTCCACGACCCGACATTCGACGAAGAGCTGCGTCGTGCAGCTATCTATATAAGTGACCGCAAAGTGATTTTCCGAATGGTTGAAGCTGCCCACTACCGACTGACCTCCAAACGGACAACCGGCAAAGAGGAAACAACATCGGCACGCACAGACGGAAACAGAACCATATCACTGATAGACTCCTTCCTTGACTCCATCCCGAAGGAAGAGGAAAAGGACGGAAAGAAAAAACGTAAGCCGACACCAGCAGATGCGGCAGTTGACTATGTCGCCTATCTATTGGAAACAGAAAGCGATGAGGGACCAGATGCTGAAGCCACTGCCCCACAGCTGAAAGGACATAGTCTCATCGACAGCTTCATCGAGAACGACAAAGGAAAGATTGTGCTAAGCGAGAACCCGCTATTCGTTCCGCAAATCGACGAAACGGAAAAAGAAGACGGAAAAAGCGGCGACGAAAGCTATTTCACAGAGACATTGGCCCGGATTTACATAAAACAGGGACGATATTCAAAGGCTTTGGAAATTATTCGGCGATTAAGTTTGAATTATCCAAAAAAAAATGCTTACTTTGCAGACCAAATACGTTTCCTTGAGAAATTGATAATAAATAATAATAAAAAAATAAAGTAAAAATGTACACATTATTAGTAATTCTCATCTTGCTGGTATCAGCACTCATGATTGGTATCGTACTGATACAGGAGTCAAAGGGAGGCGGACTTGCATCCAACTTCGCTTCCTACAACCAGATTGGCGGTGTCCGCAAGACAACCGACGTTATCGAAAAGG
>USFX01000079.1 GCA_900553965.1 uncultured Prevotella sp. | reverse complement strand
TGGCAACACTATACTCCTGACATCTTCCCCGCCCACCGGAAAAATCCGCTGACCCTGAATCTTCCTTTACGCCGGATGCTGACACCCCCTGATAACCAACCCACATAAACAACATTACAGCCACCAAAATCCTGACAGGTTTTGGCAGGCACAAACGACCTGAATCAAGGTTGAGAGAGACAGACATATAAAGGTTTCGACGAAAGATTAAAGACAGGCCACGGGAATCATAGTGGCATATATAACATCACAAATATGTCGCAAAGCTAATTAATAACCATTTGATTACAAAATTTATTGTGACATATTCGCTACATTTAACCCATTTTAACCATAACGCTTATGTATATATATATGCATCTTCCGGCCACCAATTCATTGACTCATACCCCTCCCCTCTCATTAAGCCGGAGTCTTCTCAACCATTTGGCACGGAGTTTGTTTTAAAATTAGATAAAAGAAATAAAAACAGATTCAATCCATAGATATGAATTTCAACAGTTTCACTATCAAGTCGCAGGAGGCTATCCAGAAGGCGCTCGAACTGACTCGCGGAGCCGGACAGCAGCAGATCGAACCCGTACATCTGCTGAAAGCCATAATGCTTGAGGGAGAATCCCTTGTGAAGTTCATCTTCCAGAAGGTCGGGGCCAACCAGAACCTCGCCATGCAGCAGGTAGACCGCGAGATTTCGACCCTGCCGAAAGTGTCGGGAGGTGAACCGTATCTGAGCCGCACATCCAACGATGTCCTGCAGAAGGCTCTCGACATAGCCAAGAAACGCGGGGATGAGTATGTCACCTTGGAAGCCATGCTCCTCGCCCTCTTCCAAATCAGCTCCCCGGCATCGACCATCCTGAAAGATGCCGGACTCAGCGAGAAGGAGCTGGAAAGCGCCATCGACGAACTCCGCAAGGGGAAGAAAGCCACCGACCAGAGCGCGGAAGACACCTACAACTCGCTCAACAAATATGCCATAAACCTCAACGAACGGGCCCGCAGCGGCAAGCTCGACCCGGTAATAGGCCGTGACGAAGAAATCCGCCGCGTGCTGCAGATTCTGAGCCGACGCACCAAGAACAATCCTATGCTCATTGGTGAACCGGGAACCGGAAAGACAGCCATCGCCGAGGGCCTGGCACAGCGTATCGTCCGTGGTGATGTGCCCGAGAACCTGCGCACCAAGCAGATTTTCTCACTCGACATGGGTGCGCTGGTCGCCGGTGCGAAGTACAAGGGTGAATTCGAGGAACGCCTGAAGGCCATCGTCAACGAGGTGACTCAGAGCGACGGCGAAATCATCCTCTTCATCGATGAAATCCATACTCTTGTCGGAGCCGGAAAGGGTGAAGGCGCGATGGATGCCGCCAACATCCTCAAACCGGCCCTGGCCCGTGGCGAACTCCGCTCCATCGGTGCCACCACTCTCGATGAATACCAGAAATATTTCGAGAAAGACAAAGCCCTCGAACGCCGTTTCCAGAAGGGGATGGTCAACGAGCCTGACGAGGCTTCGGCAATCGCAATCCTCCGTGGTCTTAAAGAGCGTTACGAGAACCATCACAAGGTACGGATTCGTGATGAGGCGATTATCGCCGCCGTCACTCTCTCCGAACGTTACATCACCGACCGTTTCCTCCCCGACAAGGCCATCGACCTTGTGGATGAGGCAGCTTCGAAGCTCCGTCTGGAGATGGACTCCGTGCCTCAGGCCCTCGACGAGATTTCCCGTATGATTGCCCAGAAGGAAATCGAGCGTGAGGCCATCAAGCGCGAGGGTGACAAGGAGAAGGTGAAGGAAATCGAGAAGGACCTCGCCCAGATGCGTGAGGAGGAGAAGGAATTCACCGCCAAATGGAAAGCCGAGAAGGAGCTTATCGACAAGGTACAGCAAAACAAAATCGACATCGAACAGCTCAACTTCGAGGCTGACAAAGCCGAACGCGAGGGTGACTACGCAAAGGTAGCTGAAATCCGCTACTCCCGCATCCAGCAGAAAGAGAATGAAAACAAGACCATCCAGGAACAGCTCAAGATGATGCAGGGGGAGAAAGCCCTCATCAAGGAGGAGGTTGACTCGGAGGATATCGCCGATGTTGTTTCCCGCTGGACCGGAATCCCCGTCAACAAGATGGTGCAGAGCGAGAAAGAGAAGCTGCTCCATCTCGAAGAGGAGCTACATGACCGTGTGGTAGGTCAGGATGAGGCCATACGCGCGATAGCCGACGCCGTGCGCCGCTCACGCGCCGGGCTTAACGACCCGCGCCGTCCTATCGGCTCCTTCATCTTCCTCGGCACCACCGGTGTCGGAAAGACCGAACTCGCCAAGGCCCTCGCTGAATACCTCTTCGACGACGAGAACATGATGACCCGTATCGACATGAGCGAATATCAGGAGAAACATGCCGTCAGCCGTCTGGTCGGAGCGCCTCCGGGATATGTCGGTTACGACGAGGGTGGCCAGCTCACCGAAGCCGTGCGCCGCAAACCATATTCCGTGGTGCTGTTCGATGAAATCGAGAAAGCCCATCCCGACGTGTTCAATATCCTCCTGCAGGTTCTCGATGATGGCCGTCTGACCGACAACAAGGGCCGTATGGTCAACTTCAAGAACACCATCATAATCATGACCTCCAACATGGGTTCGTCAGTCATCCGCGACAATTTCTCCAAGATGACACCCGACACCAAGGATGAAGTCGTTGAGAAGACCAAACAGGAGGTGCTCGATATGCTCAAGCAGACCATCCGCCCCGAATTCCTCAACCGAATCGACGAGACGATAATGTTCCTGCCGCTGACGAAGAACGAGATTGCCGACGTCGTAAGGCTCCAGATGGAAGCCGTCAGGAAGATGCTCGCGCCGCAAGGCTTCACGCTCACTGTCACGGAACGGGCCATCGAAGCGCTGGCTGAGGCGGGCTACGACCCGGAGTTCGGCGCCCGTCCGGTGAAGCGCGCCATCCAGCGCGACGTGCTCAACGACCTGTCGAAGCGTCTGCTGGCCGGCGACGTGGACCGCGACCGTCCCATCACGGTCGATGCGGAGGACGGACAGCTGGTGTTCCGCAACTGAAATGAAAGGCTATGACAACTGACACGACTGTCTATTGCAGCTGACATAAATGGCAATAACCGGCTAACGGGCGGCAGCATCTCACGTTAAACTTTGTTAGATAATCTCCGCTTGTTTGCCGGTTACAGAAAAATGGCATTACCTTTGTAGTCAGTCGGACATAAAGACAAGACAACATTCACTTACAATAAAACTTTAGCATTATGATTACACAGAAATTACAAGACGCAATCAACGCGCAAATCGCAAGAGAAATCTGGTCGGCCAATCTCTATCTCTCTATGGCCTTCTATCTCGATAAGGAGGGCTTCACGGGCTTCGCAACATGGATGAAGAAGCAGTCGCAGGAGGAAATGGACCACGCCTATCAGATGGCTGACTATGTCATCAAGCGTGGCGGAACGGCCGTTGTAGGCCAGATTGATGCCGTTCCCACACAGTGGGGAACTCCGCTGGAGGTGTTCGAGACGGTCTATGAGCATGAGTGCAAGGTTTCTCGTTGGATTGACGAGCTTGTCGACATCGCCATTGAGGAGAAGGACAAGGCCACTCAGGACTTCTTCTGGGGCTTCGTCCGTGAGCAGGTTGAGGAGGAAGCAACGGCTTCCGGCATCGTTGACCGCATCAAGAAGATGGGCGACTCGGCTATCTTCAACCTCGATCAGCAGTACGGCAGCAGAAAATAACGGCGGCATAAGCCAGACTATAAACGCGGAAACGCGGACTACAGACAGTGAACGCGAATGATTAAAACGCGGATTGCACAGCGGTCTCGGGCGAGACATTTCTGTGGAGTCCGCGTTTTTTTCGTTTTTATTGGTTATCTTTGCATCATGAGAATAGCCATTGTCGGTGCCGGAGCAGCCGGATGCTTCGCCGCCATCAATCTGAAAAGAATGTGTCCGCGGGCCGAGGTCACCATATATGAAAGCGGACGGAAACCGCTGGCCAAAGTGGCGGTGACGGGCGGAGGACGCTGCAACCTGACCAATTCGTTTGAACGCGTGAGAAGTCTCACCACGGTATATCCCCGCGGCGAACGGCTGATGAAGCGTCTGCTGCGTGAGTTCAGCCACGAGGATGCTTACAGATGGTTCGAGAGCGAGGGCGTGAGGCTCGTCACACAGGATGACTGCTGCGTCTTTCCGCAGTCGCAGGACGCCATGGAGATTGTCGGAACGCTCGTCCGGCTGATCCGCAGGAACGGCATTGAGCTGAAAACGGGCCACCGCGTGACACTGATTGAACGCAACGAAGATGATAACGGAGCACCCGTTTACGTCATCCGGTTTGCCGACGGGACCCTTTCCGCAGCCATGGCCGACGCCGTCATCGTCACGACGGGCGGCAGTCCGAAGATCTCCGGGCTTGACATGCTGCGTCCGTTGAACGTCAAGACGGTCGCACCGGTGCCGTCGCTGTTCAGTGTCTGTCTGCCGGCGGATCCGATAAGGGAGCTGACGGGAACGGTCGTGGAGAACGCTTCGGTCGCTCTGACGGGCACGAAGATGCGCGCCGACGGTCCGCTGCTCATCACCCATTGGGGCTTGAGCGGCCCAGCTATACTGAAACTGTCGTCATACGCGGCGCGGACGCTGGCCGAAAACGGATATAAGGCCACGCTCTCGGTCAACTGGACAGGGGACGGCAACGAGACCGACACGCTGGAAACAATCACCGGACTCGCCGTCAGAAACCCGCAGAAACAGCTGGCATCGGTCTATCCGCCGTATCTCAACGCCCGTCTTTGGACACATCTGCTGTCCCGCAGCGGCCTGAACGCATCCATGAGATGGGCCGAACTGGGCCGCAAAGGCATGAACAGGCTCGTCAACACGCTCACCAACAGCCAGTATCGGATGGACGGAAAGAACCGTTTCAAAGAGGAGTTCGTCACCTGCGGAGGCGTGGCACTGGAGGAAATAAATCCTCAGACGCTCGAAAGCAGGACTTGTCTGGGGCTCTATTTCGCCGGCGAGGTGCTCGACGTTGACGCCATCACCGGCGGTTTCAACCTGCAGGCTGCGTGGACAATGGGTTATGTCGTGGCGAAAGCAGTGAGCGGGAGACAACAGACATAAATGACACAAACAAATAAAAGAGGTGATATGATAAACGAAATTATTGAATTCAACCGTAAATTCGTAGCCGAACGGGGCTACGAAAAGTATGTGACGAGCAAGTATCCGGACAAGAAACTGGCCATACTCTCGTGCATGGACACACGTCTTACCGAGCTTCTACCGGCCGCACTGGGCATCAAGAACGGCGACGCGAAGCTGATAAAGAATGCCGGCGGAACCATTCTCAATCCTTTCGACAGCAACATCCGCAGTCTGCTCGTGGCCATCTACGAGCTTGGCGTTAACGAAATCATGGTCATCGCCCACACAACATGCGGCGCGTGCCACATGGATGGCGGAGAGATGATAGAGCTGATGAAGCAGCGCGGCATCACCGAGACAACACTCGAAACTATCCGTCACTGCGGAATCCACCTCGACGAATGGCTCGAAGGTTTCCACGACACGGAGGAATCGGTGCGCAAGACGGTCGATTGCATACGCAACCACCCGCTCGTTCCCAATGATGTCAACGTGCGGGGATTTATCATCGACTCCGTTACGGGTGAGCTGACATCCATCTGCTGAGACAACGAGAAGTCATTACAAAATGCGAATACCGCACTAAGCAGGAGAATATCTGTCCCTGTTTAGTGCGGTATTCGCATTTTATAGATTCGTTATTCGTATTTTAATCCCGTCTTTTTATTGCTTTTCCAGTATATGCGCGGCCAGTCCGTCGGCTGCCTGAATGACGGCGGTGAGCGGATGGTCGCTTGCTTCGGAGATATTGCACTTGTCCTCATAGCTCTGGAAAGGCAGATTCCACGCTCCCATGTGCCAGCGGATGGCGAGTATCTCGTCGTTGGTGAGCGTCAGACCGAGGCGCAGGAGCATGATGACGGACTTCTCTCCGTGGCCGAGGGGGAAGCGGGAGTAGTCGGCCTCATACGTGTCATACTGCTCCCAACGGTTCTGCTCATCCTTGCGCCACTTCTTCGCGGTCTTGTAGATGTTAGCTTTGCAGACGTCATGGAGCAGGGCGGCAATGGTGACACTGTCTTCTGCGAGCTGTTCGGCCAGCTCCGGCTTCATCTCAACCATCTGTCCGCGCAGCATCATGGCCATGCGGTGAACGTTGAGCGAATGTTCCACCAGCCCGCCCACGTAGCTCAGATGGCGGTTGACGGAGGCCGGCGCCTCGAAGAAGCCGACCTTTTCGAGATATGCAATCACGCTATCGACGCCCTGCCGGTCAGTGGAACGCAACAGGGAAATGAATTTGTCTTTCATAATGGGAAAAATACAGTAGCCCCTCCTGACCTCCCTAAAGGGGAGGAGTCTGATATACCATTAGCGTGTCTATAGCCTTAGACATATCCGGCTCCTCCCCTTTGGGGAGGTCGGGAGGGGCAGAATGTGTTTACTTAGCGCACGGCGTCCACGGCTTCAGCTGCTTGAAGAAGTCGTTGCCCTTGTCGTCGACGAGGATGAACGCAGGGAAGTCCTCGACGGTGATCTTCCATATCGCCTCCATGCCGAGCTCGGGATATTCAACGCACTCGATGCTCTTGATGCTGCTCTGCGAGAGCACTGCGGCCACGCCGCCGATAGTGCCGAGATAGAATCCGCCGTGCTTCTTGCATGCCTCGGTAACGACGTCGCTGCGGTTGCCCTTGGCGATCATGACGAGACTTGCGCCATGGTCCTGGAACTCGTCGACGTAGGGGTCCATGCGGTTGGCCGTCGTCGGGCCCATCGAGCCGCAAGGATAGCCTTCCGGTGTCTTTGCCGGTCCGGCGTAGAGCACGGGGTAGTCCTTGAAGTACTGCGGCATGTCCTCGCCGGCGTCCAGACGGGCCTTCAGCTTGGCGTGGGCGATGTCGCGGGCAACGATGATTGTTCCCTTGAGGTTGACACGTGTGCTGACGGGATATTTCGTCAGTTCGGCGCGCACGGCGTCCATGCCCTTGTCGAGATCGATGACGATGCCCGTCGTTCCCTCGCCCGGATTGCGCAGCTCCTCGGGGATGAGTTCTGTGGGATTGCTGTCCATCTTCTCCAGCCAGATACCGTCCTTGTTGATTTTCGCCTTGATGTTGCGGTCAGCCGAGCAGCTAACGCCCATGCCGATGGGGCAGCTCGCACCGTGACGCGGCAGACGGATGACGCGGATGTCGTGGGCCAAGGCCTTGCCGCCGAACTGTGCACCGAGGCCAATCTTCTGTGCCTCGACGAGCAGTTTCTCCTCAAGGTCGATGTCGCGGAAGGCGCGTCCTGTCTCGTCGCCCGTGGTGGGCAGGTTGTCGTAGTACTTGATTGAGGCGAGCTTGACCGTGAGCAAGTTCTTCTCTGCCGACGTGCCGCCGATGACGAAGGCGATGTGATAAGGCGGGCAGGCTGCCGTGCCGAGGCTCTTCATCTTCTCCACGAGGAAGGGCAGCAGCGTGCCCTCGTTCTGTATCGTGGCCTTGGTCATCGGATAGAAATATGTCTTGTTGGCCGAGCCGCCGCCCTTTGCCACCATGACGAAACGATATTCAGCGCCCTCTACGGCCTCGATGTCAATCTGTGCCGGCAGGTTGCAGCGTGTGTTCACCTCGTCATACATGTTGAGCGGAGCATTCTGGGAGTAGCGCAGATTGTCCTGCGTGAACGTGTTGTAGACTCCGCGCGAGAGAGCCTCCTCATCCTCGAAGCCCGTCCACACCTGCTGTCCTTTCTCGCCGTGGATGATGGCCGTGCCCGTGTCCTGGCAGAAAGGCAGCACGCCCTTGCATGCCGTCTCGGCGTTGCGCAGGAACTGGAGTGCCACGTACTTGTCGTTCTCCGATGCCTCGGGGTCGCTGAGAATCTTTGCGACCTGCTCGTTGTGCGCGCGGCGCAGCATGAACTCTACGTCGTGGAAGGCCTGCTGGGCGAGCAGCGTCAGCGCTTCCTTTGATACCTTGAGGATTTCGTGTCCCTCAAAATCACCAACCGACACGCCTTCCTTTGAGAGCAGTCGGTATTCGGTGTCGTCCTTGCCCACTTGGAACATAGGAGCGTACTTAAATTCCGGTGTTGTTGCCATAATAAGTGAGTTATAATATTATCTGTTAATTATTGTCGTGACTGCAAAGATAGTGCAAATGAGCGCAATTAAAACTTGTTTTCATATTGCCGAGTGCCGCCTATCTTCTGCAAAGATAGGCTTTTTTTCCGACATACGGAGGAAATAAATGAAGAATGATGAATGAAGAACGAAGAATTGGCCGACGCCGTACGGGAATGCTGAATTTATGAGCGGCATACGTAGAGACGCTACATTGGGTGGAAGTATATATAGTGGTATTGTGTATTATAGTGGTGATTTGGTATTGAATGTTGTTCGGTGATATATTGTGAGGCATATTAGCTGTGAGACGCCACAATGTGACGTCTCTACAAGTCCCTTCATCCCGTAGGCACGAGGGTGTTATAGAACCCTCTACAGCATGGAGGGAGCTTCCGCCAGACGAAATCTATGCCCCGATATGTTTTATTCCTGCAAATACAGACAAAAGTTTTTCGTCCGTAAATCTGTCTTTATCAGGATTTTATTGTATCTTTGCAAAAGATAGGCGGCACCCGACAATATGACAACCACCTTCCGCGGTGTCCGCCGATAATATTCCGGACGAGAAACGTGACCACAATAAAACGGTTGAGATTATGATATACCCCATCGGCATACAGAACTTTGAGAAACTGCGCATGGACGGCTATGTCTATGTAGACAAGACCCACCTCGTCTACAAGATGGCAACGACCGGCAGCTACTACTTCCTGAGCCGCCCGCGGCGGTTCGGCAAGAGTCTGCTCATATCCACGCTGGAGGCTTATTTCAGCGGCCGGCGCGACCTGTTCACAGGACTTGCCATCGAGAAGCTGGAGTCGGAATGGCCCGTCCACCCCATCTTCCACCTCGACCTGAACACGGCCAAGTATGACCGCCCCGAGGCATTGCTCAACGTCCTCAACGACACGCTGGCCTATTGGGAACAGTCCTACGGCACGTCGCCGACCGAAGTGACGCCCGAACTGCGTTTCAAAGGCATCGTGCGCAGGGCTTGTGAGCAGACCGGACGCCGCGTCGTCATTCTCGTCGACGAGTATGACAAGCCGATGCTGCAGGCCATCGGCAACGAAAGTCTGCAGGACGAATACCGCAACATTCTGAAAGCGTTCTACTCAGTGCTGAAGACGCAGGACCGCTACATACGCTTCGCCTTCCTGACGGGCGTGACAAAGTTCGGAAAGGTCAGCGTGTTCAGCGACCTGAACAACCTTGACGACATCTCCATGGACCGCCGTTATATCGACATCTGCGGCATAACGGAACAGGAGATACACACCTATTTCGAGGACTCGCTGCATGATTTGGCCGACGCTACTGGCTCCGATTATGAGACGGTATGCCGCAAGCTCCGCCGGCTTTACGACGGATACCATTTCACGAACAACAGTATCGGGATATACAATCCGTTCAGTCTCCTTAAAACTCTCAACAAGTCGGAATACGGCGACTATTGGTTTGAGACCGGAACGCCCTCGTTCCTCGTCCATCTTCTGCAACAGGCGGACTATGACCTCAACCGTCTTCAGGACGAACAGGTCTCGGCTGACATCATAAACAGCGTCGACTCAATGTCCCGCAACCCCATCCCCGTGATTTATCAGAGCGGCTATCTTACGATTAAGGATTACGATGAACGGTTCAAACTATACCGTCTCGGATTTCCGAATGAAGAAGTTGAGAACGGATTTATAAACTATCTTCTGCCTTTCTACACTCCGGTAAAGAATAATCAGACTGAGTTTTTCATTGCGAACTTCATAAATGAGATAGAACACGGCCGCCCCGATGCTTTCATGGAGCGCCTCCAGACGCTGTTCGCCGACACGAGCTATCAGATCGCCGGACAGATGGAGATATACTTTCAGAACTCGATGTATCTCGTCTTCAAGCTGCTCGGATTCTACACCGAGGTGGAGCGCACGACAAGCCGCGGCCGTATCGACGTCGTCATGAAGACCCCGAAATACATCTATATAATAGAGGTCAAGCTCGACGGAACAGCAGACGAGGCCTTGCGGCAGATTGAGGAGCGCCGCTACGCCGCCCCCTTCGCCGCTGACGGAAGGCGCGTATACAGGATAGGAGTCAACTTCTCTTCGGCAACAAGAGGCATAGAGGAATGGAAGATTGAGGAGTAAAACTCTTTCATTGACAGCAAGAACAGCAATACCGAACCGTTTTCTTTACCGTATATCCGTGAGGACGGCGCGGAATATCCGTAAAAACATCATGATATATCCGTAACGACATCGTGGAATATCCGTGAGGCCATTCCGTTTTTCTCACCCGACAGCACAACCGAGGAAGTGCTGCGGGCGTTCTTTCGATAATCTTTCAATGTACATAACTATTAACCAATGAATGATATGAATCAGAATGTTTCGACAAAGAAGGTTGTCTCGATGGTTGCGGCAATCTTCTCAATGGTGGCAATCATGGAATATTTCATCCCGTTTGCCAAGGTGTGGTTCTTCGAAACAGTCTGACTAAACGCATTATTATGACATGAACGGCAACCCGGTATAACTCCCATAATAAAGCGATATACATATTATAATAAGGCGATACACCTATTATAATAAAGCAGGAAGGCACATGTAACAACACGAAATAGCTCACAAGGCAAAGTAATATAGCCTGTATTGGTCGGTAAAACAGCCTGTTTTACTCACCAATACAGGCTATATTGCGTTGTAATATGACTTATATTGCAAGGTAAAATGGGTCATATTACCTGATAATATGACCCATTTCACTTTCATATACCTATCCCGTTGATATCATTCAAGGACCGGAACAGCCCGTCGGACCGGCGTTGAAACAGGATTGAAACAACTTTGCAACCATATCTTTAAACGGCTGTAACGGGCATGAAACGCCGCCGCGGTAATTTTGCAGCGTGAATCAAACAGATCAAAAACAACGAGTATGAAAAGGATTATCAGTGCAGCCATGACAGTGTTGCTTGGTGCAGCCGGCGCCGGACTTCCGGTCTACGGCGAAGAGAAAGACGCCGCAATCAGAGAAAGTGCCATCCACGGACGCATCGTCGACAGCGGCCGGCAGGTCCTGCCCGGCGCGTCGGTGTTCGTCGAAAAGCTCCACACGGGTGTCGTGAGCGACATCAACGGTTTCTATACGCTTCCGAACCTGCGCCCCGGAGTGTATGACGTCAAGGTGACATACGTCGGCTACAGCCCCGTGACACTTCGGTTGACCGTACCCGAAGGCAAGACGCTCGAACGTGACATCGTCATGACCGAGGGCGTAGAGTTGCGCGGCGTCGACGTCAAAGGCGCCTTCCACGGCCAGAGCCGCGCCCTGAACATGCAGAAGAACAGCATGGGCGTGACCAATGTCGTCTCATCAGATCAGGTAGGCAAGTTCCCCGACTCCAATATCGGTGACGCCCTCAAGCGAATAAGCGGCATCAACGTC
>USFX01000078.1 GCA_900553965.1 uncultured Prevotella sp. | reverse complement strand
CCGGCAGATACCCCCCCCGACGGGCCTCCGGAATTGTCTGCGTTTGCCACATAACCTACTCTGTAACCGGTATTCTTATCGACAGCAAGCACAGATCCCGTAGAGCCGCCGTTACCCATATAGATATGATTCTCTCCAATCGCACAAGTCAGATAATTAATACGAGGCTTTGAAGCCTGTCCTTTATTCCAAAATCCTTTTTCAGCATCTCCGGCAACGACCCATTTCTTTGTTCCATCGGGATTGATGGCATATACGCGCCCTATTTTGCCACTTGTGTCGCCTGTTCCTACATACACAGTACCGTCCGTATCAATGCTCGGAGTGGTATGCGTATTACCGGACGGAGAATCACCGTCAGCCGATGTCCATAAGTCGAACTCCCACAATTGTTCACCGGTAGCGGCTGAAAATTTCCGCAAATAATGGTCATTGGAAGTCATATATACATTATTATCATCACTGACTGCCGGAGCCGTAGAACGTATTTCGCCCAACACGTGGGCACCTACCCATTTCAGTTTCACATTGCCGACTTCGGGCAGAGGTTCAGCTTCAATCGTCAATAATTTATGAGCCATTGCATAATTTCCTTTACTGTCTTTCACATGCAAAGTCACTGTATATGCTCCATTCGTTTCGTAAGTCACTTTAGGAGCAACTTCTGTTGAAGTCTCTCCATTCCCTAAATCCCATTGGCAGGTATAATTACCTTCTCCGCCTACTGTCTCATTCGTGATACTGACTTCTTCGCCTACATAGTAGGTTGTCTTGTCAAAAGTAAATTTAGCTGTCAGCGCATTTTCTTTCCAATCATCCGAGCATGCTGAAAGTAGCAGCAAGCAGATAAAAAACGTTGTTACTATTCTTATATTCTTCATACTTTGTTCTTTCTAAGATAATTAATAGCCTTCATTTTGAGGGTAATTTTCCTCTCCCGCCAAATCGCGTTCCGACTGGGGAACAGGATAATACATCAGATAGTTTCTACCGTTCAAGGAAGAAAACAAGTCCAAACGGTTGGTTCGCTTCAAATCATACCATCGTTGACCTTCTGCATACAACTCGCGGTGACGCTCATCAAGTATTTGATTCTGAAACTCTATATCAGTCATATTTGAAGGCAACAAGACGGTTGCGTAGCGTTTGTTCATAAATTCTTTTAATGTAGCCAACCCATTGACTGCTCCCAATGCTTCCGCTTTAATCAGATACATTTCCGCCACACGGGTAACCACAATCGGGGTTTGTGACGGTTGTTCATTGGTAACAAACTGACCGGTACTTCCATTCGGGAATTTAATAATACGGCTATTATCTGCACCAAATACTGCCTTTGCCCGTATATCCTTTGACTTTACGGCGGTATCATCATAAAGATGGCTGTAACATTCGGTAGAAGGAGAGTAATCCCAAGTCGGATCAATGTCATTGACCGTTTGGTAAAATAACAGCAAACTTGTACTACGCTTGTTGGCTAACGCAAAGACCAGTTCTTTGCTACTGCTATTAGAGACAAACGCCTGGGCATACTCAACTGATGTAGTACTCAATGCGAAATTTGATTTTGTAATCACTTTGTCGGCATAAGCTGCCGCATTTGTATAGTCTTTCAAGGACAAACATACTTTGGCTTGAAGCGCATCGCAAGCACTAAGAGACACATAAAAACGATCGGTGAAAGCAGACAGTAATCCTTCCGCTTTAGCCAAGTCTTCTTTTATAAAACTCCACACTTCGGTTTCGGGGGAAATGGGAACGACGTCGTAAGTGCGCTTACGCAAGATAGGAACTCCTCCCCAGCGAGTGACCAGATGATAATAAATCAAAGCTCTGAAGTAGTATCCGGTCCCTCCTGTCTGCTTCACAACCTGACTCTCTTTATTAGATGACGCTTCGTATGTTTCAACCAAGAAATTTACTTGCTTCAAGGCTGTGAAACATTTCTGCCACTGGCTCAAAACTTCTTTAGAACTAGGAGCCATCAACATGGGGTCGTTCATGGAAAATCCGGGACCTGCCTTGAAATTCTCACCCTTTACGTCACCGTCCATATAGAACTTGAATATCAGTTCTTCCATTTCGGCATATACTCCATTCAATAACTTTTCCAAATCGGATTCGCTCAACATATCTTGAGGTATCTGATCTTTAGGCCGCATATCGTCCAGTATACCTGAACAACCCGTCATCCACAAAAGGCAAATGCTACATAGCAAATAGTTGATTATAGTATAGTATCGTTTCATACATCTATGTTTTTAAAAGTTTAGATTCAGACCAAAAATAAATGTTCTCAATACAGGTTGCAGACCGAAGTCAACACCATAATTTGAATCGCCCGGACTGCCGGAGAATGATGTTTCGGGATCATAACCGGAATACTTGGTGAGAGTCAGCAGATTATCTGCCGAAACGTAGACTCTTAATGAGTTCACTCGGAGTTTCCTGACAACCGATTCCGGCAAGGTGTAACCCAAAGTCACTGTTTTCAGTTTAAAGTAGGAAGCGTCTTCCAGATAACGTGTTGAGGTCTGTACGTTGTAGTCATAATCGTATCCGGTATGCACTCCGATTCGTACAGGACGGGGGATTGTGTTGCTTGTTCCTTCTCCGCGCCAGTATCCGTTGGCCACTTCTTTGCTTACATTAAAATATTGTTCCACAGATTCGCCTCGGTCGCTTACTTTAACATTCGACAGTGCGAGTCCCAAATGGTCGGTACCTTCGGAGCCATTCACTCCCCGCCATGCCGACATCACTTTGCCGCCTACGGAGAATTGTCCAAACAGAGACAGGTCAAAACCTTTGTAAGAAAAGTTGGAAGTGATACCTCCGTAAAAGTCAGGGATAGCTTTTCCTACGTTCATCCGGTCGGCATCGGAAATGTCGCCGTCTTCGTTATAATCGAAATATTTCACGTCACCGGCACGTACGCCTTTAGCGTAAAGTTTCGCAGGCACTTCGTCGTCACGCTGGTAGATGCCTTCCATCTTCAGCATATAAAATGTACTGATGGGCTGGCCGTTGATTAGAGCATGCATCGAACCGCCCAGAAGGTTACTTCCGCTACTGGGTACTATATACATATCATTTCCTTCAAGACCTGATTTGCACATATCCTGAAGATGCTTATACAGATGTGCAATATTCATATTCGACTTCTTCGGCAAACATTTCCTTAGTGCAAGATGTGAATAACGTTTTGGGATATGGCGAAGGCCGGATATATATATGTAACTCTAACTCAGGAAGAGAAGGCGGGACAATCATAATTACTGCGGAACTGCTGAATGGCGAAGAAGTCGTGGCGTCAGATTCTTACACGGTCAATATTATAATTGATTTCGGATTCAGCGAGGTCTCCGCGACCGCAACGCTCGGCAAGCCATTCACGGCTCCCACTCTGACAAACATTTACGGCACAAGTGTGACCTATTCTGTCGGCAATACACAGATAGCCACGATTGATGAAAAAACAGGCGAGGTTACGCCGGTCAGTCAGGGCTATACCACTGTTTTTGCAGTGTTGGACGCTGATAACAGCATCACCGCATCATATTCGCTTGCGGTGAATTATCCCTCCGTGTCGCTGCCATACAATGAGAGTTTTGCAGAGGGCAAGGGCGAATTCAACATTACGAATAAGAACCTCGGCGACGGCCTGACGGACGTGTGGGCACACGACGGCGGCAATCAGTGCATGACAGCCACAGCTGATGGCAACAATAAGACTTCGGAGAGCTGGCTCGTCTCACCTTCCATTTACATATATTACAATGGAACTGATAAAACATATCTTACGTTCGAACAAGCCGTAGACAATGGTTTCGGTGATATTGCCGGCGAGGCAACTCTTTGGGTCCGTGAAATCGGTGGAGAATGGCAGAATGTGGCTATTGCCTATCCTGAGGCACCGGCAGACGGCAGTCTTTCCGGATTTGGGGCTCAGGCAATCGATCTTACAGCGTATTTCTCTGATGGTTACGAACATGCGATACAGTTTGCTTTCAAGTACACCAGCAGCGCGGACGTCGCCGGTACATGGTCTGTAAGGAATGTTTCGGCCGAGACCAAGCAGAAGACCTTCGCCTTTTCTCCCGAAGAAGTCACGGCGTTTATGGGCGATGAGTTCACGGCCCCGACGTTGATAAACGGATATGGAGGCACGGTCATGTATTCCAGCAGTGATGAGAGTGTGGCTACGGTCGATGCAACTACCGGAGAGGTTACAATCGTTGGTCTGGGATGGACAAACATTTGCGCAGAATTGGAAGGAGAAATTTTCAAAAGTGCATGTTATCTTCTCTCGGTCGAAGCAAAAGAGAAGATATTCGCTTTTGCTTCCGAAGAGGCAGAAGCAACCTTAGGCGAAGAGTTCACGCCTCCAACACTCATAAACGACTATGAGGGCTACGAGGTCCGATATAGAAGCCGTAGCACGAGCATAGCCAAGGTCGATGCGGCGACCGGTGAGGTTACGCTCGTCAATCGGGGAACGACATTCATTTATGCAGCGTTGTATGACGGAGACAACCAGATTCGTGAGATCTCTTACAGGCTTACCGTGTCCGGCTATCCTGTGGTGCCACTGCCTTACATCGAGAATTTTGATGCAAATATAGGCCAGTTCACCAGAGAGAGCGTGAAGCTCGCCGGCAACATTTCGGGCGTGTGGGCATATAATAGATATGACCATGTCATGAGAGCCGCCCCATACGCAAGCGAAGATAAGCAAGCCGTCGTCATGGAACAATGGCTCATCTCGCCCGTCATCAATGCGGAAACCGACGAAAGCACACTCTTCCTTTCGTTCGACCAAGCCATAAATAAGGAGTTCGGCGATATTGACAACGAGGCAACCCTTTGGGTGCGTGAGGCCGGTGGCGAGTGGAATCAGCTCGCTATCAGCCATCCGGCGGTGGAAGCAGGATTCAAACGGCAGGCGGTCAATCTTTCCGCCTACGTAGGAAAGAAAATACAGATAGGCTTCAAGTACATGGGTAGTGCTGCAGCGGGCGGAATATGGGACATAAAGAATGTTCAGGTCTCCGGCAATCCTTCAGCAGACCTTCCCTACGTGGAGAGTTTCGCTGCGGGTAATGGCTTGTTCGTCGTCGACAACGTGACGCTCGGTGACGGCCTGTCGGACGTGTGGACATACGAGGAAAACCTCTCTTGCATGAAGGCCACCTCTCATGTCGATGGTGTCGGTAAGGTGGCGGAGAGCTGGCTCATCTCGCCCGTAATCAATGCCGAGACCGACAGCGAGCTGCTCATTCTTTCGTTTGCCCAGGGCATCAACATCAATTTCGCCGATGTCGAGGCCGAGGCGACTCTTTGGGTGCGTGAGGAAAACGGCGAGTGGGGACAGCTCCCGATTGAATATCCCCAGGCCGGTGACGGGTTCAGGAAGCAGATGGTCGACCTTTCCGCATACATCGGAAAGCGGATGCAGATCGCTTTCCGGTATACCGGCAGCGAGGAGTCGGCCGGCACATGGGGCATAAAGGACGTTCTGGTGATGGGCGCAAATCCGGAAGAACTGGAAATCTTCGCTTTCACCGCAGAGGAGGTTAAGGCGACCGTCGGCAAGGAGTTTGACGCTCCGAAACTGATAAACACTCTTGACGGAACGGTTACGTACTTTAGTGACGACGAGGATGTCGCCACGGTTGATGAGAAAACCGGTGAGGTCACGCTCGTCGGCCCGGGCGAAACAGCTATTATCGCAAAGTTGGAAGGGGTAGAGCCTCAGGGTGCATATTACATGCTTACGGTGACGGATCCCTCCTCGGTGGCTTTGCCCTATGGAGAGAGTTTCGAGTGGGACAACGGCAGGTTCACTATTGACAACGTGACCCTCGGTGACGGGCTGACGGACGTGTGGACCCACGATGACGACAACCAAAGCATGAAGGCCACGGCCACGGTCGACGGCGTCAGCGTGGCGTCGGAGAGCTGGCTCGTCTCGCCCGTCATCACCAAGAGCTCCCATTATAACAGTCTGTCGCTCACGTTTGACCAGGCCATAGACGGCGGTTTCGGCAGCGTCGAGACCGAGGCGACCCTCTGGGCGCGCGAGGAAAACGGCGAGTGGGAGCAGGTCGCAATCGCCTATCCGTCGACATCGTCTGCCGACGCCGCTGAATTTGAGAGCCTGAAGGTAGACCTCTCCAAGTATGCCGGACAGAGGATGCAGATTGCCTTCCGTTACACCAGCAGCGCGTTGGCCGCCGGTACATGGCGCATAAGGAACGTCTCGGTTGAGGCGTTCAATGAGTCCAAGATATTTGCTTTCAGTAACCCCGAAGTGATGGTGATATTCGGAGAGGGGACGCTCACTCCTCCGGCGCTCAGAAACGACTTTGAGGGCACGGTCACGTACTTTAGCAGTAATGCGGATGTGGCTACAGTCGACAGAAATACCGGAGAGGTTACGCTCGTCGGCCCGGGAGAAACAAGGATACAGGCGATTTTAGACGGAGAGACATACCGCTCCACCTCTTATACGCTGACGGTGATTGACCCGGCTTCGGTGGGCTTGCCCTACGAAGAGAGCTTTGCCGGGGATATGGGCCGGTTCACCATTGACAACGTGATGCTCGGCGACGGCCTGACGGACGTGTGGACTCACGACGGCGACAACCAGTGCATGAAGGCCACAGCCACGGTCGACGGCGTCAGCATGGCGTCGGAGAGCTGGCTCGTCTCGCCCGTGATAAACAAGAGCTCTTATAACAACAGTCTGTCGCTCTCGTTTGACCAGACCGTCGACAACGGCTTCGGCGACGCCGGGACAGAGGCGACTCTCTGGGTGCGTGACGTGGACGGCGATGGTGAGTGGGAACAGGTCGCTATCGTCTATCCGTCGGAAGCGTCTGATTTTGAGAGTCAGACGGCAGACATCTCCAAATATGCAGGACGGCGGATACAGATTGCTTTCAAGTACACCAGTAGCGCGGAAGCCGCCGGCACATGGAGCATAAGGAACGTCTCGGTGAAGGGATATAACAGGATATTCGCTTTCGTTAAGAGTGAAGTTGAAGTGACCATGGGTGATGTGGTCACTCATCCGGCGCTTGTAAACGAATATGAGGGCGGTACCATCAGCTACAGCAGTTCGGATACGGATGTCGCTGTAATCGACGAAGAGACCGGTGTGGTCAGACTCGTCGGTCCGGGCCAGACAAGTATAATCGCAACATTGCATGGAGATGAAGATGTATGGAATTCCGCCAGCTATGTTCTTACGGTGAACGACCCGTTCATGGTGGGACTGCCCTACGAAGAGAGCTTCGCCTGGGGGGTGGGCCGGTTCACCGTCGACAACGTGACGCTCGGCGACGGCCTGACGGACGTGTGGACATACGACGGTGGCAATATGAATATGAAAGCCACAGCCACGGTTGACGGCGTCGCCAAGGCTTCGGAAAGCTGGCTTGTCTCGCCCGTCATCAGCAAGGTTTACGGAGACAAGAAGATTACCCTTACCTTTGAACAGGCCGTCGACAACGGTTTCGGCGACATTGACGCCGAGGCGACTCTTTGGGCCCGTGAGGATGGCGGCGAGTGGGAGCAGATGGCCATTGTCCATCCTGCCGCGCCGGCCGACGGCGGATTCTCCGGATTTGAGGGCCAGAAGGTGAACCTGTCCGCATACGTAGGAAAGAGCTTCCAGATTGCTTTCAGATACACCAGCAGCGAGGATGCCGCCGGCACATGGCGCGTAAGGAACATTAAGGTGGAGAAGGCTCCTAAGAAATTTGCCTTCAACGAAAGTGCGGTCAAGACGGTCATCGGCAGAGAGTTCACCTCTCCGACGCTCGTAAACGACTATGCGGAGGGATTTGAGACATACTACAGCAATAATAACGATGTGGCCATGGTCGACTATAAGACAGGTGAGGTTACGCTCGTCGGTCCGGGAACGACAGAAATCGGGGCAATACTGCGAGTGGGGGACATATACCGTTCGGCCAGCTACACGATTACGGTGACGGGCGAGCCTTTGGCTTACTACAAGAAGGTGACGTCGGCCGACGGGCTTACGGCCGGTGCTACGTATGTCATTCTCAACGAGGCCGGCAGCAAGGCGATGGCTCTTGTCGGCAGCGGCAACAGCGCTTCCGTTGTGGGAGTCGCCAGCGTCAACGCATCCTCAGAAACGTGCCGTGTCTCCGGTTTTGCCGGCATCGTCATCGAACAAAAGGCCGACGGCGGCTATGCCCTCAGAAACAGGAACGGATATGTCGGCTGCAACGCGGAAGATGGTTTCGCGACGGAGGCGGGCGACGCTTCGGAGGCCGGACTTCAGTGGACCATCGGCTTCACGGCCCAGGGTGATGCGGAGATCCGGAACGTGGCTTCCGCCGACCGCTACATCAGATTTGACGCGACGGAGTCCGTTTTCCGGCCATACACTTCCGGCGAAGGTGCTGCCGTCCAGCTCTATAAGAAGGTGCTCGACGCCAACGGTTCGGGGACTTATGTCAACTTCAGAGCCGTGGGCAACGACGGAATGTTCTATGCGACGTTCAGCTGTCCTGATGGGAATGTTGTGTTCCCTGACGACGTGGAGGTGAAGACCGTGACGGTCAGCGACTCGAAGATGACACTAAAGGATGTTGAGAAGTCATGGTATGTCAAGGACGGTGACTATTCAATCCTGTCACACGGAAGCTATGTCCCGAAGGGCAGCGGCGTGTTGCTCCGTTCGACACAAGAGACCGTACCATATTATTCTGTTTCGGAAGAAAATTCCGGCATGGCTCTCGACGCGGACAACATGCTGAGAGGGGTGAACGGTGACGGACTGTTCGAGGCCGAAGAGGGTTACAGATACTACAAGCTGGCCTACGACGATTACGACAAGAAGACCGACCTCGGCTTCTACTACGGCGCACCTGACGGCGGCCCGTTTGAGATGAGGATGGGGCTGGCTTATCTGGCCGTTCCGGAAAGTGCGCTGTCACAGACCTCGGAGGCAGCCCCGGCGCATTTCGTCTTCGGCGGCGACGGCGATGTCACGACCATACGTGACATCGAGGCCGAAGGGAACGCGAAGGAGCCTGTTATATATAACATGGCCGGACAGCGCGTTGAGGCCATCGGACAGCCCGGAATATATTTCGTGAATGGTAAGAAGGTCGTGGTGAAGTGACGGCCGGAAAACAATGAATCATTAACAGCAAAAGCAGTGAATTATGAAAAGATATATCAAACCTGAAATAGAGGTGATGGAGCTGGAACCGGAGATGATGCTTACCGGCAGCGACGGTGGTGACAGCCTCAAAGACAAAGTGCCGGGTGTCGACAATCCGGACAATGTCTTCGCGAAAGGCCACACATTCTCAGTGTGGGCTGATGAAGAAGATGAGGAATGACGGCAGGCGTTCCCGGCGGCGTATGGCTACCGGGAACATCTGCCGTTACATGAGTATGTGAACAACAAAATCGGTTTATTGAAGTTTCGGAAGTTTGGGATATGTACATCCTGAAAGGCATGATGTCCAACGCTTCCGAAACTTCAATTTAGTATTTGTTGAGAAGACATTCCAATCGGCGCAACATGCGCTGAAGACTGTCTGAATTAGTCTTTGCTTGTTCTATGTTCCATACATTTTTTATGAATGGGACTATTGCGTCATTATATTCTTTTCCTTTGGTCTTTCCTTTTTCCTTGACACCTATTTGCTGTTTCAATACCGGGTTGTTTGATTTGAAGATTAATTCGTGTGTAAGGACGAAGGATGACTTCATGGGAAAATTCATCTCGATAAGCGCTTTCCGGCCGCCCTGTTTGTTGGCTTCGGCTTTTGGCATGTCGTTACTGTTGATGCCGAAATATCTGGCAAAACCTTCCGTATCGGCCATCAGCCATGCTTCGGCTTCGTCTACGGCGATGTTCATCAGAAAGCCGTCAGACTGTTTCTGGTCTCCCAATAGTGCGGATTTCAGCATAGGTGCGCAACCGTTGTCAACATCAAGAAGCATTATGACGGGGTGGAGTTTGGCCAGGCTGTTGCATTGGGGTATTTTCTTTTTTATCTCGCCTCCTCTTGCCGGAATATCGCCAACCACTTTAAATCGTGGTGAGACAAAACTCAAAATCCGGTATATGACTTCCTTTGTCACGGTGTCTTCTCCGGATATATATACTTCGATATTGCTGTTATGTCCCATCTCTCTCTCTTCTTATATCAGGCCGGTTATCTGTTCGACGCCTTCCGGCCGTGAATTTGACATGACAGCATCTGCCACACTGAAGCCGGAGTCAAGAACGGCCTTTATGATTTCGATGTCATTTATGTTTTTCACTTCGGTTCCTTCGGACGTCGGTCTCAACAGAAGCACTTCGTTTCCGGAAATGCCCTCGCTGGACAGGATGTCATAGCTGTGTGTGGTTATTATGACCTGACGCAAATCCTGGCGTGTACGCTGAATCTTGGCTATGAACTCAGGGAACAGGGCAACGATTGCGGAGTGGAGGTTTGTTTCCGGTTCTTCCAGAAGTGTGAGCCCTCTGCTGTCAATCAGAGCAAATAGGAATCCGATAAGGCGTAGCGTTCCGTCAGAAAACTGCGCCTCCTGCTGCTTGCTGCCTTTTGCCCGCCAATGTTTGTATATTGCTTCGAGATGTGGTGTGCCCATCTCGTCTTTTACCAATGACAGATTTTCCAGTTGTGGGACGGCAAGCCTCAAGATTTCGTTTATTCTTTTGAAATATGACGTGCGGATGTTCTCATTGAGGACAGCAAGGCGTTGTATGAAATTCCGGCCATAGAAGTCTTCTTTGCCGGTCGTGAGCAGTAGCGAGCCGGACTCTCTGACGAGCTGTGGAACGACATTGAGATATTCGATTTTATCAAAGAAGAGTTTCAGTTCTCGGAAGTTACGGTTTGCTGTCGGTTGTTCCAGATGCGTGTATTTCAGAGTCAATGCGTCCTCATTTTCGTCATTTTCAGTGCGGTTTAATATACATTCTCCGTTATGCAGCACGCGCTCTTCGATGATGGAAACCTCATTTTTGCGTATGCCACCTCCCACATGCTTGAATGAAAGTCCGTATTCCCATTCTTTTTTTTCAGTGTCGTTGTCGGGACTTAGGGTCACGGCTATAGAGACATACGATTTTGTGCGTGCGGCCAGACATCTTATCTTCGATATGCCGCCACGGTCAGCAACAGCGGCCTGCAATCCTCCGCCGGTACGGGTAATGTCACGTAAGAATCTGAATACATCAAGAAAGTTTGACTTTCCAGAAGCATTTGCTCCTACAATAAAACATCTTTCGGATATTCTTACATCGCATGAATGGAAATTCTTCCAGTTCACCAGTTGTACACGTGATATTATCATAACGGTTTGGATTCAAGTTGATATGCAAAAATACAATATTTCAGTCATATATGCAAATATCTGAATTGTTTTTGAAATAGACTTTGAAAATTCGGGAGTGGACTGAATGGGGATAACACGTCAGACAAAATGGGGTGGATTTGTCATGCTTAGCCAATCGGGAGCAGAACTGTAAATAAGGTATATATGTGGAGTAGGGCAGAGGTGGACATCTGTTCAAATGTTATTGATTCAAAGGAATGGGACACATCCTCTCGTAATATTCTGAAAAACAGAAGAATCCCTGCGCTTTTCTGCACATCCCCGCGTTTTATGGAGGAAAACTGACCATTATATAGGTAAAATCTGATGAATTAATTCTCTTTAACACAAATAATCTTTATGATTAAGATTATTTATCCTTAATTCCGCAACACTATAATTTAACTTTATTTATAAGTTCCTGAGCAAC
>USFX01000077.1 GCA_900553965.1 uncultured Prevotella sp. | reverse complement strand
AACCACCCCTAACCCCTCCTTCGAAAGGAGGGGACTAAAATTACCCCACTTAAAGGCTTCCATGCGAGTTCTGCAACACCCTCACGGCAACTTACGCGGATTGCAAATCCGCTACAGCGTTCAAGGGCTTCCGAACAGCCATAAACTTTCATCGCCCGGTACGGAAAACATCCTTTTTCTTCAGTTCAACCACTCTTCCGTAACGTGACAAAGCGTTGAAGTCGAGCTTTCTTCTGTCGCCGACAATAACGGTCACGCGTTTGGCCGGACGGACATAATCATCGTAGAAAGCCATGACATCAGCCGGACCAAGCGGTTCAAGTGCAGCCATCGAGGCGCGCGCAGGGTCATCGTCGTAACCGGCTGAGCGCAACTCGGCCACATGACGCCCGATGGCACGGAAAGCTGGACGGTTGTTATTGACGGAATGACGCATAGTCTCCTTTGTAGCAATCACGTTGTTGTCCCGCATTGGCATGGCAGTAAAAAGTGTGTCGAGTATGCCGAGAGCCAGCATGGTCTTGTCCCCTTGGGTGCCCATCACGGTCTGATAGGCCACCGGCGCGTCAGGATGACGCATGAGCGACGGATAGCCGGTTTCGCCATAGGCATAATATGCCAACGAACGGAACTCACGTATGTCCTGAAACATCAGCGACGACATGCCTATGCCGAAATAACGACCCCACAGGTTCATTCGGGCTCTGGCTGCGGCAGATGGCTGTGATGGCAGCAGATGATAGGTTCCGATGATTGTCTGACGGGCCGAAGGATTGTCGAAGATATAGACTACCGGTTCATCGTATGAAAGAAATGTCCGATGACTGTCGGTATGTGGACGCGACACAAGGCCGATGGGAAGCCAACGGCTCACGTCTGTCTCAACGCAATCGGCAGACAAGGTGCCGCTATACACAACACTGAGTTCGGAGTGTTGCAGGTCTCTGAATATGTCTACGAGTTGACGGCCGTCCATCCTCTTCAGCATGTCGGCTGTAGTTCTGTTCAGAAACGTCGACTTGTCCCCGTATGCGACACGTTCGAACAGTGCACCCGCAATGGAGGTGTTGTCACGGAAGAATGTCCGTTCGAAGATACGCTCGCTTGTGACGAGTTCGTCAAATTTGTCATCATCGGCCTTAACCGTGGAGAAAAACGTGCCGAGCAACTGCATCGTCTCGCCAAAATACCTGTCAAAACCCTTGACGGTGATGGTGAAAGTGGATTTATCTGCTGCTACAGAAATCTCCGAACCGAGCCGCTGCAAGGCACTGCCAAACTGGTGCGGACTGAGCGAGTCGGTGCCAAGGTTTCCAATGTAAGATGCCACTGCGTCAAGTCGACTGTCGGCGATTGTACCACGATGATAGATGAGTTCGAGAGTGAAGATGTCGTTGATGGGATTATCAACTGTGTAGAGTTTCACAAGCGGGCACAGAGAAACGGTATGCACATCGTTGTCGAAATCAATGAAACGTGGTTTGGCTACCGTTACGGGTATCTGCTCCAATTGTTTTGCATATTCCGAATGAACACCGGTATTTGCCGGTGCGACTGGAGTATATCCGGGTTGACTGACTCTGTCTTTGGCATAACTGCCGAATCGCTTGGTAACCTGCAAACTGCCTCCGCCGCATAGATACTGCTTGGCGACACGCTGTATGTCGGCATGAGTGACGGTCTGCACCTGTCGGGGACGATTCAGCACATCTGCCCATTGGCGATTACGTGAAAAGGCATTGACCATCATTGATGAACGAACGGACATGTCTTCAAGCGCTTCTTTCGTTTTGCGCTGTTCCGCTATTTTAAGTGCCTCCAGAATGGCATCGTCAAAATCGCCGGACACAAGACGGTCGACCTGCCGGCGGGTCATGCGGTCGGCCTTTCTCTTCGAACCGAAAGGCAGTCGTGGCACATAGCCATAACCAATAAGGTCGTCGTCACCAGTCAGTCCCACCACTCCGGCCATCACGCCCATCACCTTATGGGCATGCTCAAGCGAGTCAAGCAACCCCGTGCCGGAACTGTTGGAAAGCAGAGACATGGCCAGTTCCACCGGTACATAGTCAGGATGTGTCGGTTTGGGAGCTCTAAAAAGATAGCCCTGCGCTTTTATGATTGGAATGGGGACCTTGATATCAAGCCGTTCTGAACCGGTGAAAGGACGATGCACAATAGGCATGTGACGGGGAGCGTCACCGCTACGAAGGCGTCCGAAGGTGCGTTCGAGCAGTGGGACAATGGTGTCGGAACAGATGTCACCACACAGTATCAGCCCCATATTACCGGCTACATAATAACGGTCAAAGAAGTTTTGCATCTCCGAAAGGCGGGGATTTTTCAGACTCTCCGTACTTCCTATGACCGGATATTCGTATGGTGTGCCGGCGAATACGCGACGTTGCACAGCTTCTAATGCCTGCATGAGCATGTTGTCTGAATGCATGTTCTTTTCCTCATAAACGGTTTCAAGCTCTCCCTGGAAGAGACGAAACACCGGATGAAGCATGCGCTCGCTGTTAAGTTCGGCCCATTGAGCGATATACTGCGGACTGAAAGTGTTGTAGAAAACGGTCTCATCGAGCGACGTATAGGCATTGAGGCCCGTACCGCCATAACGTGAAATGAGATTGTTGAACTCGTTGGGAATGGCATACTGGGCGGCCTTGACGCTCAAACGGTTGATGTCTTTCTGTATCACGCAGCGGCTGTTCTCGTCGATAGTCTGTGCCAGACGGTCATAACATGCTTCTATAGAGTCGAGCCAAGGACGTTCTCCGGCATAGTCAACAGTACCGATTTTGTCTGTCCCTTTGAACAGTATGTGTTCGAAATAATGGGCAATGCCGGTATTTGGACAATCACGTGCGCCGGCTTTAACCACCACTGCTCCATATACCTTGGGTTGTGTATGGTCTTCGTTTATCCACACGGTAAGACCGTTGCTCAACGTCAATTCCTTCACCTGAAATATGTATGGCAGCGACGCGGCCGTATCTATCGTCATCTGCCCGTTCAACGGAACAAACATATCGGAAGACGCGGTCTGCTGATACGGTGTTGCTGACGGTCTGGCCATGGCTGCCACGAAATGGACCAAGAACATTTGGATGACACATACTTTGCAAATGACGTTCCTTGAGATTGGATGAAGGAAGATAACGGATAGGGACTTCTTGTCAATCATACATTTCGTTTATTTAGTTTAGTATATGAATGTTTTCGGAAAACTATTAGAGTAGTGTTGGTTCTTTCGAAGAATATACTTCGGGGAGTGATATTGAGTTTATAACAATGACATATTTCATCCTCATTTCACTCTCATCACTCCCCGATTTTCATTCCTCTGAGCCACGCTGATAGCACCCGACATCCGGTTTGTCGCCACGCTCGTTCATGTCGCGGTCATACGGGACTTCCGGTATGACGGAGGCACGGCCGATGGCGGGGGAATTGGGGGCGAGATGGAAGTCGTAGTATTGGAGGTCGGCATCGACATTAAGGAAATGGCCGGCACCCTGAACTTCCATGTCAGGCTTCTCCCACAGGATGTTGACGAAGGCTTCCGAGGCCGTGTTGCTGTTGTCCTCCGGCGTGCGGAGAATACAATCGGAGAATATATAGCCGAAAGCCAGCTCCTCCTTGCGCGCCTCTCCCATCACCTCGTCGTCGGCATAACCCGTCACGAGTGTGTTACGGCAGTCCAAAAGATGAAGCGGATAATCCTGATCTTCGTGGTAGTTGGTGAAACGCAGGGCCACGCCGCGGTCGCCGCTGAAAGGATAGAACTGGGCCAGCGTGCAATAGACCATCAGTGCGCTGCCGCCATATATGCCGACGCAATCGCCAAGAGTGTTGCTAATCTGGCAGTTGATGAGGCTTACGTTTGAATTGACGGCCTTCAGTCCCGGCCCCTTACAGTTGTGGATGGTCACACTCTCCATCGCCAGACGCATGTCATCGGGGACGTACTCGTCAGCCGCATCACAGATTATTCCGTATTCGGCGCTGTGAATGTCGGCACGGTTGAATATGTTTCCTGTTGATGAAGAGTGCAGACGGATTCCACGCCACTGGCCGCTCACACGGTCGTACGGCAGATAGTCGAACATGTTGTCCAGACGGTCGCCGCGAAAGACGACATCACGGTCGGCGTCGGGTGACTGATTGACGATGATGCGGCCGTAGACATCGACTCCAGCCCCGCTGCGGAAAAACAACCGCGTGGGGGCGTTGATCGTCAGCGTGACATCGCTGTCGACCCTCAGTCCCTGACGTATGACAATCGGACGGCTGCTCGAAATCGTGGTGTTCTCGCTGACTCTGATGTAGTCGCAAAGCTCGGCGTCCCATGAATAGGCACGAAGGTTGACCTTCTGTTCCACTCCGCTCTCCAGACTGAACACGACGTTGTCCTCCACGAGCTGGGGTAAGTCAGAATTGGTGAGACCAGATGTCAGCTCCACAAAGACGCGGATGCTGTCTCCCTTGCGTATTTCAAGATCGCTGACGGAGCTGCCTGTGGTGTTGTCGAGGTAGCTGCCGTCGACGTTCACGCGGAAGCCGCTCTGGTTACCGCGCTGAAGACGAACCTGACGGAGGCGAAGTCCGTCACCGTTGTTATTATATACCCAGAACGTATAGGTCGACGTGGGAACCGTACTGAATATTGTGTCAAGACTGACAGTATCTCGTGAGAATGTGAGTCGGGCCGAAGGATTCGTCGTAAACGAATCGTCGTCACTGCAGGCCGCCAGTATTGCGGCCGTGAATAATGCTATATAAAAGAATAGTCGTTTCATCTTATTGATAAAACGACTATTCTACGGTTTTATTGTTCTACCTCTTATTTCTTGTTGACGAAATAACGCTCGTAGAGCCCCATGAAGCCGGCGCAGTGGCGTGCCTCGTCCTTTGCCATCTCATGAACGGTGTCATGTGTAGCATCCATACCGGCAGCCTTTGCGTTCTTTGCAATGCGGAACTTATCCTCGCATGCACCCTTCTCAGCAGCGATGCGTGCCTCAAGGTTTGACTTTGTGTCACCGAGAACATCACCGAGCAGTTCAGCGAACTTTGAAGCGTGCTCTGCCTCCTCGAAAGCATAGCGCTTGTAAGCCTCTGCAATTTCGGGATAACCCTCGCGGTCTGCCTGACGGCTCATAGCGAGATACATTCCGACTTCGCAGCACTCACCGTTGAAGTGAGCATTGAGGTCTGCAATCATCTCCTCGTTGGCGCCCTCGTTTCTGGCTGCGCCAAGAGTGTGTACTGTAGCGAATGCTACCTGACCGTCAGCGGCCATCTCTGTAAACTTGGAAGCGGGAGCCTTGCACAAAGGACACTTCTCCGGAGCAGCATCACCCTCATATATGTAACCACATACTGAGCAAATAAACTTCTTCTTCATATTCGTATTTGTTATATTGTTGAAAATTGGTTATTTTATAACAATGCAAAATTAGCAATTCTTTGGTAAACCTGCAAATATTTCAACGGAAACTTATTGACCGCGCCGGCATTATTTCTTCCACTTGGCACCATTGCGGAGAATAAACTTGATTTTCTTTTCCTTCGGCACCGACGGCTTTTCCCATTCGCCTTCAAAAAGCTGTATCGTAGTCTTCTTTCCATCGGGAGCAGCCTCTACAGCCTTGGCAACGTCGAAATACTGGCCGATTCCGTTGCTTGCCACAGACATGTCATAGTGAACGACATGCTTCTTCAAAGCCGGGATTTCCTTACCCACCGCATCTGCAAGCAGGCCGGCAACAACATGCGCTCCATATACATTATAGTGGGTGTTGTCCTGCCGTCCCTTCGGCACGGAAGGCTCCTCGCCGGGCAGGAACCACATGTGAAGCTTCTTTGAAGCTTCACGTCCCATTCCCTGCTCAAGTTCGTGAGTTATTTTGTTGGCGTCAACAAAAGCGACGCCCATCTCCTTTGCCACATTGCGCGGAGCGACGATATAGTCTCCGTGAGTGTCAACCAGCGTGTCACCCTCCTCCGAAGCCTGCACCTTGGTGGGTCCAGTGGTGTTACGAAGAGCCTCATCATCATCGTTCTTTGGCACCTGCTTCAGGAAATTACGGCGTACGACACTGTTGAACAGAACCGGTATTCCACCCTTTTCACGGGTCTCCCTAATAAATTTGCGCAGGTTCTCATCAAACGTCGAACCCGGATCAGTGTGCCTGTCGGCCTTCGGCTTCTCGTCGTTGTGGCCGAACTGAATGAACACATAATCGCCGGGCTTTATCCGTTCCACCACCTTTGTCCAACGTCCCTCGTCAATGAAACTCTTCGACGAACGTCCATTGACAGCATGATTGTCTATGCGGATGGCGTCATCAAAATAGCATTGAAGTGCCATACCCCATCCGCGTTCCAGATTTCCTTTGCCTATACTCTTGTTTGCCATGGTCGAATCACCTATCATAAAGATGGTGACAACCTTGTCCTGCTTGAATGCCGACAGGATGAAAACAGCCAATACAGCATAAAGAATAGCCTTAAATCTCTTCATTGTAGTTTGTTTTAGTTATACATTTGCATTAATAGCTTGTCCGTTCGGTAGTTATTACCTGTTTAAAATTGTAGGCGCAAGCCTACAGACTTGCGCCTACAAGTATATTTAGCCACCTTATTCCGATACGATGGTAATCAATTCATCAGAAGTGACCATCTGCTGCCCACCCGTCAGCATGTTCTTGAGCATTATCTTGCCCTCCGCCATTTCATTCTCACCGGCTATCGCCACAAATGGAATGTTCTTGGCATTGGCATAATTCATCTGTTTCTTCATTTTTCCAGCATCCGGATATATCTCCGCACGTATTCCGGCAGCACGCGCCTTGGTTGCCATCGGCATGCAATAAGCCGCTTCCTTTTCACCGAAATTGACGAACAAGAGCTGCGTACCGCATACAGCCTCCCTCGGGAAAAGGTCCAAAGTGTTCAGCACATCATATATACGGTCGGCTCCAAAAGATATTCCTACGCCGCTCAAACCGGGCATTCCGAATATACCGGTGAGATTGTCATACCGTCCGCCGCCCGTGATGCTGCCCATCGGAGTGTCAAGAGCCTTCACTTCGAAAATGGCACCAGTGTAATAATTCAATCCTCTCGCAAGCGTAAGGTCAAGCTGAATCTCGTTGTTGAGACCGACTGACTTCAGCACATCAAGGATGAAGCGGGTCTCTTCGATTCCCTTCAGACCGGTTTCGCTGTCCTTCAGCACTTCCGTTATCACATCCAGCTTCTCATCATTGGTACCGCTGAGGGCGATGATTGGCTGTAGTTTCTCAATGGCGTCCTCACTGATACCATCCTCCCGCAGCTCGGCGTTGACACCGTCAAGTCCGATTTTGTCCAGTTTGTCAATGGCGACAGTGATATCGGTAATCTTTTCGGCCTCGCCTATAACTTCCGCAATGCCGGTAAGTATCTTCCGGTTGTTTATCTTTATCTGCACGCGGATGCCCAAACGTGTGAACACCGTATCGACAATCTGCATCAGCTCGACTTCATTGAGCAGCGAATCACTGCCCACGACATCGGCATCACACTGGTAGAACTCGCGGTAACGGCCCTTCTGCGGACGGTCGGCACGCCATACGGGCTGTATCTGATAACGCTTGAACGGCAGCTGCAACTCATCACGGTGCATGACGACATAACGTGCGAACGGCACCGTCAGGTCGTAACGCAAGCCTTTCTCGCTTATGCGCGTCGCCAAATGAAGCGAATTGCGCTGACCAAGCTCCTCGTCGGTGACCTTGCTAAGATAATCACCGCTATTGAGAACCTTGAACAGCAGCTTGTCTCCCTCGGCGCCGTATTTGCCCATCAGCGTCTGCAACGTCTCCATTGCCGGCGTCTCTATCTGCTGATAGCCATACAGGGCATATACCGAGCGTATCGTATTGAACAGGTAATTGCGCTTCGCCATCTCCGTTGTGGAGAAGTCACGCGTACCTTTGGGTATTGTAGGTTTCTGTGCCATTAATCTCTAACGATTGTCTGGTCTCTGTCCGGACCTATTGATATTATCTTTATCGGTGTCTCAAGTTCTGCTTCAAGGAAGGCCACATAGTTCTTGAATTCCTTCGGGAAATCATCTTCCGACGTCATCTTGGTCATGTCCGTCTTCCATCCCGGCAGTTCCTTATATACAGGCTCGATGCCTTCCTCTATGTCATAGGGGAAGTAGTCAATCTCCGTGCCGTTCTGCTTGTAGGCCACACATGCCTTGATTGTGTCGAATCCGTCAAGCACGTCGCTCTTCATCATGATGAGCTTGGTAACTCCGTTCACCATGATGGCATATTTCAGAGCCACAAGGTCTATCCATCCACAACGGCGCTCACGTCCTGTCACGGCACCATATTCATGTCCGAGCTGGCGGATAAGGGCTCCTGTTTCGTCAAACAGCTCCGTCGGGAACGGGCCGGCACCTACACGCGTGCAGTAAGCCTTCATGATTCCATAGACATCTCCAATCCTGTTCGGACCGATACCGAGTCCCGTACATGCGCCGGCACATATCGTATTTGATGACGTAACGAACGGATAAGAGCCGAAATCAACATCAAGCATAGTGCCCTGAGCCCCCTCACAAAGGATACTCTCACCCTTCTTGAGCAGTCCGTTAATCTCATGTTCAGAGTCAACGATGTTGAACTGGCGCAGATATTCGATGCCCTCAAGCCACTTCTCCTCCACATCGGCGATGTCGTAGGCATAGTTCATCGACTTCAGGATGCTCTCATGACGGGCCTTATGCTCCGCATATTTCTTCTCAAAATTGTCGAATATGTCACCGACACGCAGTCCGTTGCGCGAGATTTTGTCCGTATATGTCGGACCGATGCCCTTTCCGGTGGTACCGACCTTGCTCTTTCCCTTAGCAGCCTCGTATGCTGCGTCGAGCACTCTGTGGGTCGGCATTATGAGATGGGCTTTCTTCGAGATATGCAAACGGCTCTTCAGTTCATGGCCGCTCTTCTCCAAAGCCTTGGCTTCATCCATAAACAAGTCCGGGGCGAGCACGACACCGTTGCCGATAATATTGACCTTGCCACCCTGGAATATACCGGAAGGAATACTGCGCAGCACATATTTCTGTCCCTCAAACTCCAGCGTGTGTCCTGCGTTCGGGCCACCCTGGAAGCGGGCAATAACGTCATACTGCGGTGTCAGCACGTCGACAACCTTACCTTTTCCTTCATCGCCCCACTGGAGACCCAGCAGAACGTCAACCTTTCCCTTATTCATTATCTTTATCTTTTTGCGTTTTCTGTTTCGCTTTATTAGTCTTACGCCTTGTTATCTTTGCCTGACAGCTACTGCATATACCATATACATACAGCGAGAAACCGTCCTTCCGGAACCGTTTGAGGTGCATGTTGGCTATTGCCGCATCTATCTCCGCCGATTTGAACTCGGTCACCTTACCGCACACCGTACAGATCTGATGGCTGTGACTGTTGTTGTCATAACACGCCTCATATTTCGTGGTTCCCTGAAACCTGTGACGTATCACCAGTCTCAGCTCCATGAAAAGTTTCAGCGTGTTGTATAATGTCGCGCGGCTCACCGGAAAATGCAACTCTTCATTGAGCTTATCTCCAAGTTCCTCCAGCGTGAAATGTCCGCTGATGCCATAAACGGCATCAAGTATGGCATATCGCTCCGGGGTCTTCCGATGATTATTCAATTCCAGATAATTGGTCAGTATCTGCTTGACGGATGCCTTTACACTATCTTTCATCGTTTTGTCATAATCTTCATCAACCGCACAAAATTACTATAAATTATTTGAATTATATGGATACGCGGTCAAAAAAGTTCCAAATTAATGCTTTTCAGTGCACTTTCAGCCATCCGCCTGTACACAAGTCCGAGGTCGGCAAACCTCACCGCACTGGCCATGGCAGCCTTTTTCACAGCCATGGAGTCGCCCTGCAGGGCTGTGAGCAACTGGTCAAGATACTCATTTATGCCTCTCTCGTTGGGCTCCTGTCCGTTCATGAACAGACGCGAAAGCACACTGAAGCCGCATATCAGACAGATTGTCCGTTCAGAAGCAATCCACTGATATGCCTTATCGGCAGCATATGGGAGATACTGATACAGATTGAACGACGCGAGTTCGGCTATTTCCTGAGATACGGTCTGCTCCATCCAGATGTCGACGACCTCCGGCAGCATCCTGTCGGCGGGCATGACAAGCGTGGCGAGAATCTTACACTCACGCACGTCGTCCTTCCACAGTGCGATGGCAAGGTCATAGTCCTTGCCTATCTCACGCGCCTTTTCCTTCAGCATCGGCAGCGAGGCGCCCCAATTGACATGGTATTCCACACCCTTGTCGCGCATCGACTGAGCCACCACTCCGTTCATCATCATCCGGAACGAGCGTTTGATTTCCTTGACCCGTTCGTTTGTCTCTTCGTTCATATAGTTTTCCATCCGGTTAAATCAACGTTGCATAGTCAGAGCTGTAACGCAACATCTGATGCTCATAGCTTTCCGTGTAGTCGGGCTGAACGTCAACGATATTGCCCTCGCCGTCCTTCACCGGCCGCAGCACGGGATTGATGAATCCCTTGTAAGGGGCAATGTCGAGCCGGCGGTAGCGCTCCGTAACCTCAGCATGAAGTTCCGGGTCGACCTCCACGGCATATTTCTCCACCAGCCTCCGGGCCGCCTCGAAGTCGCCTTCGCTCTTGATGCGCTGCACCTCAGCCAGCAGACGGGCGAAAAGCTCACGCAGCTGACCATAGTCCACGACCTCGACATAACGCTTGCCGCCACGTCTCACCATGCGCACTGCCGTACCGTTGTCCATGCACCAGCGGGCGATGAGCGCCCTGTTGCGCATGTGGGCTTCCTCGATGCGCGCTCCGGGAGCGATGCGGACGAGCTGGGTCATCAGTCCGTTGAGCATATACGCATAATAATGTGACTTGTATGCCTCCTCGTCCGGCAGCAGTCCGAGCTCCACCAGCTTCCGGTCGGCGATGTAGTAAAGCCCGAACAAATCGGCCCGAGCCTCCTCTATCGTGTTTCCATAGGCTTTCAGAGCATCAGAATCGACACCCGGCAGCAGCTGGCCGCTACCATGACCAAGACACTCGTGCAAATCCGTATGGAGATCGTCGCATAGGTCGCCGTAACGTTCGATCAGTGCCACCGTCTCTCCGTCGACGACGAACTCTTCCTTGAATCCGTTGCCACGGGCCGCCTTGTTATAGGCGTCGGTGAGATTTCCAATCGTGACGCTCTTGCTACCGTGCTCCGCCCTTATCCAGTCGGCGTTCGGAAGATTTATACCGATGGCCGTCGACGGATATTCGTCACCGCCAAGCATGGCCGCACACACAACGTTGGCCGACACGCCCTTCACCGTCTTCTTGCGGAAGCGCGGGTCAACCGGCGAATGGTCCTCAAACCACTGGGCATTGTCACTGATGATGCGGGTGCGCCGCGTGGCCACCATGTCCTTATATTCGACGATGCCCTCCCACGAGCCTTTCAGCCCGAGAGGGTCTCCGTAGACTTCGATAAATCCATTGACGAAATCGACGCGTCCTTCCTGTTCCTCCACCCATCTTATCGAATAATCGTCGAAGACGCTCAAATCGCCCGTACGATAATATTCAATCAGGGTGAGAATGACGTCACGCTGACGCTCGTTCTCGGCTACCCCGGCCGCTTTTTCCAGACATCCGATGATACGGCGGATAGCCTTTCCGTACATCCCGTCCGCGCTCCACACCTGCTCACAGATGCGGCCGTC